>JBGTIL010000351.1:0-10231 GCA_041745695.1 Chitinophagaceae bacterium
TGTTGACATACCCCCCATTGGGATATTTTCCGTTTGACTGGCACCCGTAACTTTACTGCTTTTCACCCGTACTCCATTGCTGGTGTACAGCTCAATCAACACGTTTTTCTGCTGCCAGCTCGCAGGCAAAGTGATGTTTAACCTGTCCTGAACCGGGTTAGGATAAGTAGAAATCACTACAGACCGGGCTTCTTCTTTATCCAGGCGGATCACTTTCACCGAGGTATAAGAAGCTTCCTTGGAGTTCTCTACCAGTCGTAAGCGATAGTATAATATCCCTGTGCTGGTCACCACACTCTTATCTTTATACGCATAGGCTGCCTGCGCTTTAGCCTCGCCCATTGAAAATACGGTAGCAATATCTTTCCACTCGCGGCCATCAGCGCTTCTCTCTATTACAAAATGGCTGAAGCTTACTTCTGATTCTGTAGCCCAATTGATCGTGACATTACCTTTTTCTAACCAGGCAGAAAAAGAAGCAATACGTACCGGTAAGATAACCAGCGGAGGTGCCAGGCTGAACGCTTTGAACCAAAGGGAGCTCATGCGCTCTCCTGCATTACTGATCACCGTGCCCGATTTAGCGCCCAGTTTAAAAGTGATCTGATCTTTGTCTTCATAATCGTAGGTAGCCATCACTGAGGTAGCGGCTGTATCGATATTCATCGCATTCATTACAGGTCCCTGGATCAACTTGGTGATACCATTATCATCATCATCATCGTCGTCATCATCATCATCGTCTGATAGATCAACAACCAGGGGGGCCTCTGCAAGGCGCGTTACGGGGCAAAAGGCCAACTTCTTAAAATTCTCCATTTGCACATATTCCCTGATAGATACGCCGTCGCCATCTACATCTATAGCAGTAACCTTAAAGCCTTTAATTTTTTTCTTGTCGTTGGTACCTGCCTTTAAAAACTTCATTTCAAATTCCATCCACCAATTCAGATTAGCAGGCACGTTGCCTGCAATGCCCAGTTGTGGTTGAAATGCCTTTCCCCAACCATAGTTGCTAAGGTCGATGCTGGTAAGGATAACGTTGGTTGCAGAACGCTTTTTAATTGTAACGGTTGCGTCGATGCCGGTGGCAACGTTTGCAAAACGATAAATGGCTCCGTCTTTACCTGCAACACCTGAAGCGAGGACAGGATTCTGGAATACAAGTTCAGGAATTACGCCATTGCTGTTTTGAGACTGAGCCTGGAGCATTGTAGCCGATGTGGCAACAAGCAATAAAAAGGTGCAGACCATTTTCATGGCTGACAGGGGTGAAGGGGTGTACTGATTCATTGTTAAGCTTTAAGAGGGTGATTATTAAGGCTTTCAAATGAAAATGGATTGGGGGAATTTTGCAGGATACTGTCAGAAGGTTTGTGGGGATATGGCTTTGGATAAGTGCCAAACGCGGCTTGCGGCCTGTGTAAGCGTGGGCTTTAGAACGTCAGACTAGGCAGTGTGCTGTACTCGATTGAGTGAAAATACCTGGTCGTGGGGTGGTATTGATGGAATGCTTCCCTTTGCGCCAGACATATTGGAAGCAAGAAGGGCTAGAAGCGCCTGCTCTTCGGGAATGTAAAACAGGGAGCAAAGGCAGCCAGGAGAGGTGCATAAACAGATCATATTCGGGACAGATTAGTTTTCTAAAAAGGGTTAGAGTTCTAGCTTTTCCAGATGTGGATTTTCCCGGCTTTTGATAAGAATTGGTGGCGGATTGTGTATCAAAGTAAATATGCTTTTTTCGGAAATGCAAGTGTTTGGCAGAAAAACTACGTGTCCGCTGCGTATTTTCCACATAGGCCACTAGCTGCCAGTGGCTTATAAAACCGGTGGAACATAAAAAAAAGCGGCTACCAGAGCCGCTTTCACTAGTTCATTCTGAAGTTTATTTATACTGGGGTATCAGGCCGTTGGCTAAGTCGACCATCTTTTTGATTCCCTCCTCCGGTAAAGCACCGCGCTTAAAATCAGCCAATACTTCGGGGAGTTTATTTTCCATTTCCATCAGGAAATGTTCTTCAAATTCTTTTATTTTTCTTACCGGAACATTCCGCAGTAGTCCCTGTGTACCCAGGTAGATAATAGCGACCTGCTTCTCAACCGGCACCGGTGAATATTGGGGCTGTTTCAGGATCTCTACGTTACGGGCTCCTTTATCGATAACCGACTTGGTAGCAGCATCCAAATCGCCACCAAATTTAGAGAAAGCTTCTAACTCCCGGTACAGTGCCTGGTCGAGTTTCAGTGTTCCTGAAACCTTTTTCATTGACTTCGTTTGGGCGTTTCCACCTACACGGCTAACGGAGATACCTACGTTGATAGCGGGACGGATACCAGCATTAAACAGATTACCTTCCAAAAATATCTGACCATCTGTAATGGATATTACATTGGTTGGGATATAAGCCGATACATCACCAGCCTGTGTTTCAATGATCGGCAGCGCGGTCAGCGATCCACCACCTTTCACGAGGTGCCGGATTGATTCGGGCAGATCGTTCATCTGCCGGGCTACATCGTCGTTGGCAATTACTTTGGCAGCTCTCTCCAGCAAACGGCTGTGAAGATAAAATACATCGCCAGGATAAGCTTCACGCCCTGGCGGACGGCGCAGCAACAGGGAAACCTCGCGGTATGCCACTGCCTGCTTCGACAAATCATCGTAAATGATCAATGCCGGACGACCAGTATCGCGGAAAAACTCCCCGATGGCTGCACCCGCAAACGGTGCATAGAATTGAAGCGGAGCCGGATCGGAAGCGGAAGCAGCGACAATCACTGTGTATTCCATAGCTCCTGCGTCCTGTAGTGTTTGCATTACACCAGCTATTGTAGATGCCTTCTGCCCGATAGCCACGTAAATGCAATAAACAGGCTTACCGGCTGCGTAAAATTCCTTTTGATTGATTATCGTATCAAGGCAAATGGCAGTCTTTCCCGTTTGACGGTCGCCAATTACCAGTTCCCGCTGGCCTCTTCCAATTGGAATCATGGCATCAATAGCCTTAATACCTGTTTGCAAAGGCTCTTTTACGGGCTCCCGGAAAATAACACCAGGTGCTTTGCGCTCCAGCGGCATTTCATATCGCTCGCCCGCCAGCGGACCCTTTCCATCAATCGGCTCTCCCAGGGTATTCACAACCCTGCCCACCATTCCCTCACCCACTTTGATGGAGGCGATCTGCCCGGTACGACGCACCTTCGCGCCCTCCTGCAGGTTACCCATCTCGCCCATCAATACAACACCCACATTATCTTCTTCGAGGTTAAGTGCAATGCCCCTCACCCCGTTCTCAAATTCCACCAATTCGCCGGCGCGTACATTTCCCAAACCGTACACACGGGCAATACCGTCGCCCATCTGCAGCACCGATCCCACTTCTTCCAGGTCAGCACTTGCATTAAAGTTGCTCAGTTGCTGGCGAAGGATGGCGCTTATTTCATCAGGTTTTATTTCTGGCATGAATTCTCAAATTTTGGCCGCAAAGGTAAGGGTTACCGCAATTTCGCAAACAGAAAAATAGCGTTCTAATGCATGCAGATCACGAAAAAGCCAGCAGTTGCTGGCCCTTTCACAATTAGTATTAGTAGTATGATTAAGGGTTCTGTCTGTCCCATTGTACTTCCGCATCAGGACGCGCCAGGTTGTCGAACACAACAAAAGTATTACCGCCAACTGCACCCTGCAGTGGCAATATGGTTTTCTTGTTGTAACGGAGCGCATCAAACCACCGTTGCCCTTCAAAGAACAGGGAATACCTTCTTTGGTTTAGAACTTCGTCAATCAAGCCATCTTTATTTGCCAGTATAGAAGGCTTGGCAACAGCCAGGGGCTGTAAACCATAGGTGGTTCTTATTTTGTCGAGCGCAGTAACGGCGTCTGCAAAAGAATTTAACTGCGCTTTCGCCTCGGCATACATCAACACGAGTTCCTCATTCCTGATGATAGAGATAGGAGAAGTGTTTGTTGGATACATCCTCACCTCGTGCGTTGAGGTGATGGAACCGGAAGTCCGGGCGTTTGTTCTTTGTCCGACCTTGGCTGTCGCACCAAATACCCTTGTATCGCCTGCTTCCGCCTGGGTTACAAACTCATTGAACACAACGAATGGAGAGCCGGAACTATTGGCCGAATGAAAAAGACCGTTTGTTTGATCATTGGCTGTGGTAGAAAAGGTCATCCGTGGACCCGTTTGCAACGATCCGTTCAGGTCAAGAAAACTTTCAGATAAGGCAGTAAGAACGCCCGCCCAGTTTTTCTGATAGAGCGCGATCCGCGCAGCCATAGCCCTGTTGAATTTTTTAAAACCAGCCACATCCGAAAATCCTGCCCAGCCACTCGTCATAGTAAAAGGAAAGGCAGTACCGCCGGCATTCAGGTCGGCAAATCCCTCATCTACCAGTTTTTTAGCCAGTGCCAAACCCGATTCATAAGTGCCAAATTTACCAGGCTTCAAAAGGTCGCCAGGACTTAAAAGATCAGTGAATGATTCACGAATACCGTTTTTGCCCTGCATGTTCACCAGTACCCACGAAGCGTAAGCATCAATGGTTTTGGCAAAACCTTTAGTAGCCGACTTCTCCTGGGCCGACAGCCCGGCTGCGCCCTCGGCAGATCTCTGAAGGATCAGCGCGCGCCTGCGAAGCGAAGAATAGCTGGTGTAGTACCCGTTAAATATACCTACCGGATCGTTGGTACCACTGAATTGGCCTGCCTGTGTACCAAGCAACTCGGTAAAATACCGGTTGTCGGTAGAAGCAGAGTAAATGATCTCACGTCCTACCGTTCCTGCCTCGCGGTAATAGCTCACAATACCATTTCTGATAGATGATTGTACACCGATGGCCAGCTGGTTAACCTGCCCGCGTGTGGCATTGGTCAGAATAGACTCCACGGTTGCCCCATTGGGATCAATCACCACGTCTTCGTCGTAAAACTTTTTTTTACAGGAGGTGCCCGTGAGTACAAGTACAGCGGAAAGAAAAATATAATATTTTTTCATATGTTGAATGATAAGAAATTAGAAATTAAGATTGATGTGGAAAAACAACCGGCGCGCTGATGGATAAGACATCAGATCAACCGTTGCCCCTGTTGGACGGTTTCCAAAATTGGTTGACTCAGGATCATATCCATAATAAGGTGTCCACATAGCAATGTTGCTTCCAGACACTCCGATGCGCAGACTTTCAAAACGGCTGGCAATATTGCTTCCAAACACTGAATTAGGAATGGTGTAGTACAAACTAGCTTCCCGGATCTTGGTGTAACTGGCGTCTACAATGAACTCTCGTGTGGTTACTCCTGGCTGTCCGAGCCTTCTCACCTGTCCTAAAGGAAGTCCGTCCTTATTCAGCGTACTCCAGTCGGGTGTGTTGCCGCCTTCGTCGGTCAACTCACGATTGAGTGAAGAATTAAAATTTTTATGGCTGCGATGAATGAGCATAGAGAACTCGAAGTTCTTGAAGAAGGTGATGTTGTTGCTCCAGGAAGCCTGCCACTTAGGTTGTGCATCCTCATACAAAGTTGGTAAACCATTTACATTAGGCGAACCGTACCAGGCCGTAGGCGAAGCGCCCTGGCGAAGCCTCTGCACACCAAAGGCACCAAAGCCTGTGGCAGCAACCGCTTTTTCGGGAATCGTCAAACGGGTCATCTCGCTGTTATTCTTCCACCAGTTGAGCGTGGTATTCCAGACAATATCTCTTTTGCTTACCGGTGTGCCACGCAAGCCGATCTCAATGCCCCTGTTCTGAAGATCTCCTATCGGGAAAGCCGCAATCTGGGTTACGCCGGTACCTGGAGACAGATTGAAGGTTTCGATCAGGTTCTTTACTTTCTTATTATAAACCGTAAACTCCAGGCCCAGCCTGTTGTTGAAGGCACCTATATCAACGCCTGCTTCCAGCTCGGTAGCGCGTTCTGGTTCAATGGTCTTGTTACCGATCACTGTAGGATAGCCCGCACCCGACTGACCGTCTATGATCACGTCGGTGAGTGTATTGAAGGTAGAAGTAAAGGCCGCAGACTTACCGGTTTCACCATAAGCGGTGCGGAATTTTAAAACGTTTATTTTATCCAGTTTCCAAAAATCAAAATTGGTGAGGTTCAATGCCATGGAGGCCTTTGGGAAAGTGAAGTACTTTTTGGGATCTCCGTTAAGTGTTGAGCGATCCTGCCGTATGGCACCGGTAATGATGATCTTGTCGTCCCAGTTGATTTCTTCTTGTATCACCCGGCCCAATTCTTTTTCGCCCTGGAAGTTTTCGAAGGATAGTTGCACCTGACCTGTGCTTGGATTTTTTTGACCTGGTTTTAATCCCCTGCCCTCAAACCAGTTGATCCGTACGTCTCTTCTCAATTGCGTTACGCCTGCCGAAGTAGTGAAAGAGAACCTGTTGAGATTAACTGCGTGCACTAAAAAGGCCTGGATGTTTGTATTGATGGCCCTGTTGGTTGTATAACGGGAAGCACCTGGCGGATTGCCCAGGGGTCGTGCCTGCTGGTATTGTACATCATCGGGCATATACACTTCGTCTTCGGCGGTGAGGTAATCAACGCCGCCCTGTGAACTAAGCCTGAGGTTATGTTTGTCGTTCCTGACAAAATGGATCGTGGTGCTGAAATTAGAAACCATTCGGTTTGTGATCTCATTGTTGACTCCCTTGTCAATGATCTCCAACAGGTTTTGACCGGTTAGGGGTTGTTCCGGGTAAACACCGTTTACAGGTAATTGAGGTAACCAGTTAGGCAGGTAGGATAAATTATAGCCGAGGGAAACGCCGTTGTTATCATTTCCGCTAAAACCCCTGTCACTGCTGGAGTTGATGTAGTTGGCACCTACGCCGAAGTCGATGAACTTTGTTGGCTTGATATCCACATTGAGGCGGAAGGAATTTTTTGTGTAGCCTGTGCCTTTTACCAGTCCTTGTTCGTCCATAGTTCCCGCACCTGCGTAGAACCGGATCTTATCTGTTCCTCCGCTCATAGATACCCTGGAATTTCTTAAGAAACCAGTGTTACCGTACACGATATCTTCATAGTCCCATGTTTCCGATCCGGGATTAACGCTTTGCTTCAAAGCCTTGAAACCTGCACCTGTGCTCAATTCTGCACCAAACTCATACTGCTTGTCCCAAACCGTTTTATGAATGCCCAGCAACTTCAATGGGCGCGAAAAGCCAAGATCCTGTCCGAAACTAACTGACGTTTTGCCCGCGCGGCCTTTTTTTGTGGTAATGATAATTACCCCGGCATTTGCCCTGGTACCATAGATAGCCGCAGCACTCGGACCTTTCAGGATCTCGATGTTTTCAATATCCTGCGGATTAAGATCTGCTATACGGTTAGCCGCCTGATCTTGTGTGCCGGAAGTTTGCCTGGCTGCCCCGCTGAAAACCCCGGTGCCCGCGCCGGTCCCGAACTGGCTATTATCGACATACACGCCATCAACGATATAAAGTGGATCTGCTGAGGATGTAAGTGAGGACGCGCCGCGCATCCGCACCAGGTAACCGCCGCCGGGTGCACCACTGTTGGCAGTGATCTGTACGCCGGTAACCTTACCCTGCATAGCCCCATCGAGGGTTTGGGTTCTGGTGGCTCCTGTTAATTGCTTTGCAGAAATAGTACCCACCGCGTTCGCAGCCAGAGAACGTTTAATAGAAGTTGCCAGACCTGTTACTACTACTTCGCTTAGTTTGGTATTGTCGTCCTGCAATTGAACTGATGAAGCAGCACTGGCATCTATTGTCTGCGAAGCAAAACCTACATAGGAGATAACTAACCGGGCATTGGCATTAGGTACCTGGATGCTGAAATTGCCACCAGCATCAGATTGTGTAGATGTATTGGTACCTCGCACATTGATGGTGGCACCAACCAGTGGATTGTTTTGGGCGTCTGTGATTTTGCCTGTAACAGTGTTTTGCGCCCACGAGCTGAATGGCAGGCCACACAACAGGGATAGTAACAGGATACTTAAAGCATTCCTCATAAGTCAATTAATTTTGTGTTAAGATTGTATGGTAAATATAGACCGCTACCCCACAACAAGCGCTGCATTTAATAAATAAAAAAAACCCCTAATAAGAGGTTGCAGTATGGATAGGGAGGTGAATTTCTACCTCACTTTATAAACAAAGTCGTTGTTTTCAAATTGTTTGGCGACTTCCTTCAGATCGTAAAGGATGCTGGCATCTACCATTTTGTCTCCTGTTTGCAGAATGAATCCGCCGATAATTCGCTCATCTACTTTTGCTTCCAAAGCCACATTCTCCATAGCGCTGGTTCGCTTCACCTGGGCTACCAATTCGGCTTTTACCTCATCACTCACCGGTGTTGCCGTGGTTAAAATAACCCGGTGAATGTTTTTGATCTTATTGTATTGTTCAACAAAAGCAACAGCCACTTCTGCAAGGTTGCTTTCGCGTCCTTTTGAGATGAGTAGCGTAGTAAAGGCTTTGGTGAGTTCACTGATCTTCCCATCAGTTACGGAGTTCACGATCCTTACTTTCACATCGTTCTTGACCACCGGGCTCCGCAAAAGATTTAAAAATTCTTTACTTGTGCTTGTAAGCTGTTGCAGGTACAACATATCGGCATGCACCGTTTCAAGTTCGCCCCTTTCAACAGCAAGATCGATGAGGGATTTTGCGTACCGTGTTCCTAAGCGTGGGTTCTGCATGTAGCGTAATTCAAACGTAAGTTATTTTCAACAGAGGCAAGAGGGCAATGAGGTCTAGTTCATGGTTACTTCATTCACCATGTCGCGGATATGGGCTTCCTGGGCTTCCTTATTATTGAGTTCCTTGCGGAGGATCTTTTCTGTTACTTCAATTACCAGCTTTCCAACGCTGTTTTTCACTTCAGTGATAGCAGCCATCTTCTGCGCATTGATTGCCTGCTGCGCTTCCATGATAATTTTGTTAGCTTCTACTTTCGCCTGTTCCTTTGCTTCGTTGATAATGCGGTCTTTCGTGTCTCTTGCATCTTTTAAAAGCAGCCCTCTTTCTTCCCGCGTTTTGGCCATCAGCTCTTCGTTTTCATTTTTCAGCTGTGCCATTTCAGCCTGCACGCGATGGGCAGTTTCCAGTGAATCAGCAATAGTCTTTTCCCGGTCATTGAGCGAGGAAAGGATAGGCTTCCATGCAAACTTCCTAAGGATCACAAAAACGATAATAAAGGCAATACTTGCCCAAAATATGTATCCTAAACCTGGTAGTAAAAGTTCCATAGAAAAATTTAAATATGACTACAATCGATAAGAGGTCGAACAAAAATTAATTACTGCACCCTCCGTCCTGTACTTCGGATGCAGTAAGAATGGGGTGCTGCTGTTATTTCAAAACAGCCAGAATACCTGCAATTACTGCAAAAAGGGCCACACCCTCTACGAATGCAGCAGTCAGGATCATGTTTGCACGAATGTCGTTAGCTGCTTCAGGCTGACGGGCAATTGATTCTACGGCACCTTTACCGATCTGACCAATTCCAATACCCGCACCAATTGCTGCTAAACCAGCGCCAATTGCACCACCCATGTGCGACTTAGATACGTCAACAACGGCCTGGCTTACTTCACCACCCGCCTGTAACAAAATGCTGATTAGAGACATAGTACTTGTTTTTGTTTATGATAAAAGAGATCTATAATGCAAATTCTTTCTCCTTCCCCTCAACTGAAGGGTGAGGGTCGTGCGCATGGTCTTCAGAGTGCCCCGTTTCAAAAGCCTGCCCAATGAATACAGCAGTAAGGTTGGTAAATATGAATGCCTGGATGAAGGCAACAAGCAATTCGATGAAATAAATAAATACGGTGAAAGCCAAAGAAACAGGCGAGAACCCTAATCCGGCTCCGGCATTCATCGCACCAAATATGAAGATCAGGGAGATAAAGCAGATGATCACAATGTGCCCTGCTACCATATTGGCAAATAAACGAATCATAAGCGCCAACGGCTTTATAAATACACCGGCTAATTCTACTGGTATAAGAATCAGTTTAACCAGGAAGGGAACGCCGGGAGGCCAAAAGATATGCCCCCAGAAATGCCCATTGGTAGAAGCCAGGATAACCAGCATAGAAATGAGTGCCAATACCAGTGTGAACGAGATGTTCCCGGTTACATTGGCCGATCCCGGGATCAAACCCACGAGGTTGTTAATAAGGATGAAGAAGAAGATCGTGAGAAGATAAGGCATGTACTTACGGTACTTTTTGCCGAGGTT
>JBGTIL010000352.1:0-3913 GCA_041745695.1 Chitinophagaceae bacterium
ACACCCTAAATATGGTGAGATCTGGAACACGGTTTATGAAGAATTTCAAAGAACAGATAAATACCTGTTGAAGTTATCCGGCAAAGCAAGCCTGATGCATGATTATCCTGTTGAAAGCCTGTCGATACAAATGAGAGAACGGATCGTATTGCCACTTACCACTATACAGCAGTTTGCACTTACGCGCCTGCGGGAAGACTTGAACATCAGCGGAGGTGACAAAGAAACCCTCGAGCGTTTGATCGTACGCACTTCTTTCGGTATCATCAACGCCGGTCGTAATTCTGTTTAATAGTGGGCAACCTCTTTCGACAGAATGCTGCCGTCCCTGGCTTCAAGGGAGGATGAGCCCGTTAAAAATTCGTCTACGTGGCGGGCACATTCACGTCCTTCGCTAATGGCCCACACCACCAGCGACTGACCGCGGCGCATGTCGCCGGCAGTGAAAATTTTTGAGATGCTTGTTTGGTAATTTTTTTCTGTTGCCTTCACATTGCCCCGCTCATCTTTGTCAACACCCAGTTCGTGCAGTAAGCCATCGTGCTGCGGATGCACGAATCCCATGGCAAGCAAAGCCAGGTCGCAGGGGATCTCGCGGGCCGAGCCGGGTACTTCTACAAATTGCGCCATGGTGCCGTTGGCGCCTGCCTTCCATTCCAGGTCTACTACGCTCAATGCTCTGAGGGAACCGTTGTCGTCACCAATAAATTCTTTGGTAGCCACTGCCCAGTGTCTTTGCGCACCTTCTTCATGCGAGGAAGTTACTTTCAGGGTCATCGGGTATGTAGGCCAGGGCATGTGCACCGGTCTTTCTGCTGCCGGTTTTGGAAGCAGTTCGAATTGTGTGATGCTCACTGCACCCTGGCGATTGGAAGTGCCTACACAGTCGCTGCCGGTATCGCCGCCCCCAATAACCACCACATGTTTTTGTGTAGCAAGAATAGGTGCTCCATCGGCAGTGCGGCTGCCTACGCGTTTATTCTGTTGCTTTAAAAAATCCATGGCAAAGTGAACACCGTTCAAATTTCGGCCGGGTATGTCGAGGTTCCTGGGAATGGTGGCACCACCCGCCAATACAATGGCGTTGTACTCGCGAAGCAAATCATTGATGCCCGTATTCACGCCCACATTGGCATTGCAGCGGAACACAATTCCTTCTTCTTCCATGATGGCGATGCGCCGGTCGATCACCCACTTCTCTAATTTGAAATCAGGAATGCCATACCTCAGCAAACCACCCGGGGCATCGTCGCGTTCAAAAACGGTAACACTATGACCTGCATAATTTAATTGGGCGGCTGCAGCCATACCCGCCGGACCTGATCCAATCACTGCACATTTCTTTCCGGTGCGCAGCGAGGGTTTGCAAGCTTTGACGAGACCTTTATCAAAGGCAGTTTCGATGATGTGTTTTTCTATTTCTTCAATGGTGATGGCAGGTCTGTTGATACCGAGCACGCAGGCACTTTCGCAGGGTGCAGGGCAGATACGGCCAGTGAACTCCGGAAAATTATTGGTATAAGAAAGTAATTCGTAAGCTTCCTTCCAACTCTCGCGGTATACGGCATCATTGAACTCCGGGATCAGGTTGCCGAGTGGGCAACCGTTGTGACAGAAAGGAACACCACAGTCCATACATCTGGCAGACTGCTGGTTGAGGGTTTCTGCAGGATAACGGTGTACAAATTCTTTGTAGTCCTGCAGCCGCTCTGCAACGGGTCTCTTTTGAGGGAGCTCTCGGTCGAATTCGAGAAAGCCGGTTATTTTACCCATAATCGTTTGTTACGTTTTGTATAAATGCTGAAAAATCTACCCTTGCTGTTCATCCTCAGCGCAGCGATGACCGTGATGAAATGCTGCAAAGTGAAGACCCTTAATTACTCTATCTGTTCCTATCGGGCAACGCCCGAGGTTGCAAGCTTATGCTGCTCTTCCAACAGGACACGTTTATAATCTCTGGGAAATACTTTGGTGAAATGCGAAAGCTGGTTATCGAAATCATCCAGGATGAACCTTGCCACGGTGCTCGCTGTGTACCTCCAGTGGTCTTCTATCATATTCCTTAACTCCATGGTGTCATTGCCATCCAGCGGATCGAGGTCTACCATTTCACGGTTACACATAGTTGTAAATACTCCCTTCACATCGTATACGTAGGCAATTCCTCCACTCATGCCTGCGGCAAAATTTCTGCCTGTGTCGCCCAGAATTACAACGCGGCCACCGGTCATGTATTCACAACCATGGTCACCAACGCCTTCCGTAACGGCATGAACCCCTGAGTTCCGCACTCCAAACCGTTCGCCGCACTTGCCCCTGATGTAAGCCCGCCCGGAAGTAGCGCCGTAGAAGGCCACGTTGCCGATGATGATATTTTCTTCCGGTACAAACCGGGCTACGTGGGAAGGATACACCACCAGTGTTGCACCCGATAAGCCTTTGCCAAAATAGTCGTTGGCATCCCCTTCCAGTTCAAGGGTAACGCCCGAAGTATTGAAGGCACCAAAGCTTTGTCCGGCGGTACCTGTCAGTTTAAAATGTATGCTGTTCTGTGTGAGTCCGGCAGAGCCGAACCTGTTGGATATCTCGTTGGAAAGAATGGTGCCTACCGTGCGGTCTGTATTCAGGATGTTGAATGCAGCCGTAACATTACCTACACCTTCGAGCGCCGGTTGGGCTGCCTCCAGCAGGCGCCAGTCGAGCACGTTTTCTAGCGCATGATCCTGTTCCTGTTGTTTATATAAACCGGTGTAGCGCGAGTTGGGCTCTTTATACAACACGGCCGAAAGATCGAGCTTGCTGTATTTCCAGTGGCTGACATCTGTTCTCGCCTCCAGGTTCTCCACCTGTCCCACCATTTCATTGATGGTTCGGTAACCAAGATCAGCCATGATCTCCCGCAGTTCTTCTGTAATGAATTTGAAAAAATTGACTACGTGATCGGCGTCACCCGTAAATCGTTTGCGTAGTTCGCCATCCTGTGTAGCCACGCCCACAGGACAGGTATTCAGATGGCACTTGCGCATCATGATACAACCTTCCACGATGAGGGCGGCAGTAGCGATACCCCATTCTTCGGCACCCAGGAAAGTAGCCACAGCAATGTCGCGGCCGGTTCTTAATTGTCCATCGGTTTGTACTACCACCCGGCTGCGCAGACCATTTTTTACCAGGGTCTGGTGGGTTTCGGCAAGCCCGAGCTCCCAGGGCAGACCCGCGTGTTTGATGGAACTTATGGGACTGGCGCCCGTGCCTCCGTCGTGACCGGCAATGAGGACCACATCGGCCTTCGCCTTGGCTACTCCGGCAGCAATGGTACCTACGCCTGCCTTCGACACCAGCTTCACGCTGATGCGGGCTTTCCTGTTGGCATTCTTGAGGTCGAAGATCAGCTGTGCCAGGTCTTCGATCGAATAAATATCGTGGTGTGGAGGAGGAGAAATGAGACCAACACCCGGTGTGGAGTGGCGCACTTTACCAATCCACTCGTCTACTTTATGCCCCGGTAACTGGCCGCCCTCGCCTGGTTTAGCTCCCTGCGCCATTTTTATCTGCAGTTCTTCTGCCATTGCCAGGTAGTGGCTGGTAACGCCGAACCTTCCGCTGGCAACCTGCCTGATAGCAGATTTCATCGAGTCGCCGTTAGCCATGGGGTTGTTGCGCATTTCGTCTTCACCTCCTTCGCCAGTATTGCTTTTGGCACCGATACGGTTCATAGCAATGGCAAGGGTTGCGTGGGCTTCATGCGATATAGAACCGAAGCTCATAGCACCGGTAGCAAACCGCTTCAGGATAGAAGCCGCAGGTTCTACTTCATCAATGGGGACAGAAGGACGATTCCTTTTAAAAGTAAACAGACTGCGTAGCGTGCAGGCTTTGGCACCCTGGTCGTTGACCAGCTTTGAATATTTTT
>JBGTIL010000353.1:0-9494 GCA_041745695.1 Chitinophagaceae bacterium
CTTATTCCCGTATTGATTAAAACAGTTACCGGCATCCACTCTCCTGCCAGGATAAGATCCGGCTTTTGATCGTTGTTTACATCCAACCAGGCAGCGTCACTCACCATCCCTAACTTCTGCAAACCGGGCAAAAGGGTGGCAGTAGCATCCTTAAAACGTCCCTTTCCATCGTTGAGCAAAAGGAAGCTTGCGGGTGTTTCCGGATAGTGCCCCGGCAGCACCCGTCCACCTACAAATAAATCGGGGTAGCCATCACCGTTAATGTCTGCCACGCGTACACAACTTTTACTGACCTGCATCATTGGCAGCGCATCAGCCGACAAACTAAAACCTCCTTTGCCATTACCCAGGTAGAGTCGGTCCTGTAAAGCAACGTCTTCTTTGGAGTAGTTATGGTAACCGCCGCTGGCAACATAAAGATCAATAAAGCCATCCACGTTGGCATCAAAAAAAACAGCATCCGCGTCTTCGCTTTTTTTGTTTTTATCGAATGCCGGCTGGGGGATAAAGGCAAACTGACCCCTTTTCTGTTGCAGGTAAATGCCTGCTGCCTGTCCTCCTCCTCCCCCTGCGTATACATCTTCAAGCCCGTCTCCATTAATGTCACCTTTGGCAAGACAGGGACCAAAGAAAGACATGGGATGCACCATCAGTGGCTGCCGCTTGAAGTCGTTGATCGTGCTCGGGCGGTGTTGAAAGGAAAACGGTGAAACAACCTCCTGAAATAGCGGCTTCACTGTTGCAACAGCCGTTGGAGCAGGCAGGGCAGTTGCCTCCGCTACAACAAGTACCTGGTCTGCCTTAACGGCAAGCAGCAGCTGCTCCTTTCCACTGGGCCAGGCCACACGCAAAGAATCTATGATAACATCGGTACCAACACCAAAATGGAGAACAGGTGAAATACTTGATTGGAATCCACGCGCAGGCATCTGCTCCAGGAACTGCTTTTTGCCTTTGCAGGATATCGACACCCGTGCGCCTACACCCTGGGTATTACCGCCGCTGCCTTGCAGCCGCACTTGTAGATAATGATGTTTCGACTGTACGCTCTGGCTGTTCTGGTAAACGAAAGCTGCCTTATTAATGTTATTGATCACGAGGTCGAGGTCGCCATCATTATCCAGGTCGGCATAGGCCGCGCCGTTGCTGTTCGATGGAATGTTTAATCCCCACTCGCGGCTCACATTGCTAAAAGTGAGGTCACCGTTATTTTTGAACAAATAATTTACTACGTCGGAAGAAGGCATGCGATGTACAAGGTCTAGCACCGCCTGGCGCATAACGCCGGCTTCGCGATTCTGCAGGGCGTCACCCATGTATTTGAGGAAATCCATGTTGGTGTAATCTCTGACATAGCCATTACTCACAAACAGGTCTTTCCAGCCATCATTATCATAGTCGGCAAACAATGGTGCCCAGCTCCAGTCTGTATTTGAGATACCCGCGAGTTGTCCCACTTCGCTGAAAGTACCATTACCATTGTTCACTTGTAACATGTTTCGCATGTACTGGTAGTGAAAGCCCGACTTAAGGTTCAGGTCAAACTTTTCGTAATTATCGGGAGCCACCAGTAGTTTCTGCCGGCGGTTGTCTTCCGGGAGCATATCGAGGGTAAATATTTCAGGTAGCCCATCGTTATTGATATCGCTTACGTCGTTACCCATTGAGAACTGTGAGGTATGACCCAGTGCCTTTTCTTTTACATCCGCAAAGGTTCCGTCTCCATTATTCATGTACAGGTAATCGGGCACGGCATAGTCGTTTGAAATGTAAACATCCGGCCATCCGTCTCCGTTAATGTCCGCTATACCCGCACCGAGACCATAAGAAAGGGCTGAGCTGTGCAATCCTGCTTTGAGCGTACCGTCTGTAAACTGTCCTCCCTCATTAATGAACAGTTTAGTACCGTTGAGAGGATCAGGCGTCTTCAGTATTTGCGCGGTGCTTACCGGGTCTAACACCGGGAGCGACTTTGGATTGTGATTCAATAAGAGCATATCAAGGTCACTGTCTCTATCAGAATCAAAAAAATAAGCCTGAGTGCTGTAGGCTGAATCCGCCAGGCCAAACTGGGCTGCCTGTTCGGTGAAGTGAGGAACATTATTGCTGTCCCAGCCATCGTTTATAAAAAGTTGGTTCACTCTTTTCTCGCCGCGCAGCTTACCAGAATAACACACATAGATGTCGAGTTTCCCGTCAGCGTTTACATCAGCCATGGTTACTCCCGTTTTCCATGGACCCGGTCTTCCGGCAACGTCAGCAACTGTTGTAACATCCTCAAATTTCATCCCTCCTTTGTTGAGATAGAGCTTATTGTCTACCATATTGCCGGAGAAATAGACATCAGCTAATCCATCTCTATTCACATCACCTAGAGCAACACCTCCGCCATTATAGAAATACTCATACATCAGCACATTGGTATTCAAACCTTCTGTGAGCGAATCATTGAAATGGATCCCTGTTTGAACCGGTTCAAGTAATGTGAACAAGGGAGCAGCGCCGGCAACATTTGCATCTTTACCATTACCGCAGGCACTCATGATAAGGGCAGGTATAAGCAGGAGGCAGGAGACAGACTTCTTTAGATGCAAAGGATTTGTTTTTGAAAAGATGGTGTAGTGAAAATACAGTTGAGCTGCATAATCGTAAGCGAACAGACCAGGTAGTGATTCACCTTATAATGAGCAGTGCTCAGAGATCAGCAGCTACCGAGTTCCTGTTACCCATGTTAGGCTTGCACAAAGCTATAACAGAGCGAGGGTTAAATAAAAAATCTATGCTGCATTGCGGCAGCATAGATTTCAGTGAGTTTACTTGCAGTGCAAGATGATCAATACCCTGGGTTCTGCACCAGTAGTTTATTCCTTTGCGTTTCACCAAGCGTGAGTGGGCGGAAATACATCTTATCTACCCACACCCGGTTTTCAAGATCGTTATTGACAAAAGGTGTATAGATGTAATTGAACTTGGTATTATCCTTTCTATATGGAACGGGCGCTGTAGCACCCGATCTGAGTCTTCCCTCGATGTTGATAAAAGTTGTTTTTCTGCCCAGGGTTTGGGGTGCGGTCATCCAGCGGCGTACATCAAAAAAACGTTGCTCTTCAAAAGCCATTTCTACGCGCTTTTCATTCTGGAAGCGCTGTCGGAGTGCAGGGCCGGATTCTGTGAGTGCAGGCATACCAGCTCTGAAACGGACTTTGTTCAACCAGTTGCGCGCCTCAGCGTCTTCGCCCAACTCGATGCAGGCTTCCGCGTAATTGAAAATGCCTTCGGTATACCTGAAATAGGGCCAGGGTATATACTGCCTTCCTGTATTGTCTCGCAAGCTTGGATCGGGGTCGATGAACTTGCGGAAGTAATAACCTGAGAAGCTTCCATTCCAGTTTTCTATCGGTCCCTGTCTTGTGTCCAGACCAGTGATCTTTGTGCTTCCTGCGTAGTAGGTTCCTACCTGTATCTCGTTAGCCGGATCTTCCGACCTGCCACGGGGCTTCCAGGGAGCACCATCGTATAAAATAGAAGCATAGAACCGTGGATCCCTGTTAGCGTAGGGGTCTGCCTTATGAGCGGGATTCATCCAGTCAAAGCGGGTACCGTCCATCATTTCGTAGTCATCTACCAACTCCTGAATAGGAGTATTGCCTGCCCAGTTGTTGTAGCCGTTCGGTCCCTGGCGCAAACCGTGCTGCTGCGCACCTTCAGGTCGGTCGGGACTAAAAGTTCTTATAAACAGCAGTTCGTTTGTTGCTGCTACGGCAGCGTCTGCATCCGCGCTTCTGCTACCCCCTCCCATTGCTATAGATATAAAATTTTTTCGTCCTTCTTCAAAAGTTGCAGGGGCTGTAAGCCCGGTTTTATAGCCTGAGCCTGCTGCATCGAGCAATGCCTTTGCTGCGTCTTTTGCCGCCTGCCAGCGTGCACGGCGATCACCAGTTTCGAATCCAATCAGCTTAGGGTTGGCATAAGCCGCAATAATAGCCGACTTTGCTTTTGCAGTAGGAACATCATGCAGATCACTGGCATCATATAATAGCTGCCGCGATTTCAAAGCAAGAGCAGACAGGTCGGATGCCCGGCCTTTGATGCGCGGCTTTTTTATTGCGAAGAGCGTATAGGCTGAGTCAACTTGTTTTAAAATAAAATTGCTTACCTCGGCGTATGTATTCCTTGTCACTGTATAATCTTCATTTAAAGCATACAGTCTGGTAATAATGGGAACGCCGCCATAAAAACGTTGCAATTGATGGTAATAATAGGCTCGGAGAAAAACAGCCTCACCCATCAACCTGTTTTTAAGGTCTGGATTATCGAAGGTGGCCTTAGGAAGGTTTTCAATCGCGATGTTTGCTGTGCGGATGAAGTTGTACAGATTCACCCAGTCTGTATGCCTGTTGGTCCAGCCTGGATTGGATGGATTTAAAGAGCCCTGGTTGATGGTATTGATATTTCTACCAGCATGGGTAAAAATGGCTTCGTCAGAGATGGAAGCCAGCATCTGCTCATCAAAGCCGCCCTCGTATAATCCGCCATATATATTTGTTACAAAAGCTTCCGCTAGCGCGGGATCTTTCCAGGTCTCCTCTGCAGCCACCTGATCAAGTGGTGAGGTATTTAAAAAATCCTTCTTGCAGGCGGTGAGCAGCAGTGCCGACAGCATGAACAGAAGGAGTGTTTTTTGTATTATCTTTTTCATTGTCGTTATTTAAAAAGTTATTCTTACGCCAGTACTTATAATTCTTGACTGCGGATACACATATCCATTTTCAGCAGTCTCTTCAGGATCCCAAATACCGAGTTTATCCCAGGTCATCAGGTTAAGCCCACTCACATACACCCGGAAGCGGCTGATGCCCAGGCGTTCGCTTACACCTGCCCCGACAGTATAGCCTAATTCAAAGTTCTTAAAGCGCAGGTAATCATTGCTGCGGAGCCAGTAGGTATTGTTACGGAAATTATTTGTGTAATACCTGTTCCCCCTACTCACAAGGCGGGGATGTTCGCTGCTGGGGTTTTGTACCGACCAGCGATTGTTGTAGCTGTACTGTAGCCAGTTGCCAAACTCTCCGGTTTCATTGAAATTAAGTAGCTGTAAACCACCCGCTGCACCCTGAAACAGCATGGAGAGATCGAAGTTTTTATAGGCAACATTTAGGTTCAGACCACCGGTAAACAATGGATCGCGCGTTTTATCCATTCGTACCTGATCCAGGGCTGTTATTTTGCCATCCGGTTTTCCATCCGGACCAGACACATCTTTGAACTTCATGTCGCCGGGACGGAGGTTAGCTTCGGCGGCGCTGTAGTCTATTTTGTTGGCGGCGATGTCGGCTGCGTCTCTAAATACACCATCATACTGATAGGCAAGAAAGGCAAAACCACTGGTGCCGAAAGAATGTCCGGTTGCACGCTGGTGTTCAGGCGTACCTGGATTCTCATCCCAGAACAGCACTTTATTTTTCGCGTAACCGCCGTTCACACTGGCAGTAAATGAAAGATCATTCACACGGCCGTTGTAACCAACCCTGAATTCAAAACCTTTGTTTTCAACCTTGCCTTCGTTCACGGGAGGGAGCAGAGGGGTAATACCGCTGCTTTGCGCGGTAGATCCTGCACGCTGGATCAGGATCTGTCTCCGCTGGTTGTTAAAAATGTCGAATTCAAAAAACAACTTATTGTTCAGGAAAGCACCTTCTAGACCCAGGTTAGCGTTGTTGGCTATCTCCCACGTAAACGTTGGGTTCGGTACACGTACCTCGGACAAAGTAGGAACTACCTGACTGTTGATCACCTGTACCCCGCTCAGAGAGTAAGTAGATAAATAGGCATACTCCTGCAACCGATCGTTAAAGAAAACACGGTCGTTTCCTAATTGCCCGTAAGAAGCCCGGAGCTTCAATGCGCTCAGGAGCCCAGAGTTGTTGAAAAAGTTTTCCTTGGCGACGTTCCATCCCAACAACACGCCTGGGAAAAATCCAAAGCGGCTGGCTTCGGGGAAGATGTAAGAACCATCGTAGCGCCACACGAACTCGGCCAGGTACTTCTCCTGATAGTTGTAAGCAGCACGGCCAAAATAACTCAGTCGGGCCTGCGTGCCGAATATGCTGGTGTTTAGATTCGTGTTGTTGCCCGCGCTCTGTTCAGCTGTACCACCCGCCAGGAACTGGTCTACTGCCGGAGAGATGAAAAAACGCCGGAAGGCACTGAAGTTATCTCCTTCTCTTTTTTCTTTTTGAACACCGGCTAAAAATGCAATGGTATGGTCGTTATTGATAACGCGATCATAGTTGACAAGGCCTGTGAGATTGATGCGCAACTCGTTTTCATCAGATTGGAACAGGCGTGGGTCAGCAAAAGTGGAACGTACTGTTTTCGTCAGTTTTGGTGTTGTACCGTCTGGTTCGAACGTGCGCTTATCCCAGGTATACAGAGACCATGGTGTTTGCCACCGCTTTGTTCGCGCAATGAATTTGTCAGCAGCGGCCTGAAGGGTAAATTTCAAACCCTCTATCCATGGATTACGCAATTCTATTTGTCCATTGGTTTGAAAATAGTCGCGTTTGTTCCTGTCGTACCCTGTTTGACCAGTGGTGACTACTACAGGGTTCTGTCCATTTTCGATATCAGGACCGGGCAAGCCGTTAGGCCAGATAGCGGTCTCGGTAGGCTTGCCGCGTATGAGCATCCGGAAAATGTCGCCAGCACCTACCGTTGGAAAGAACCGGAATTCTTCGCGGGCAGTCAGACCAATGTTGGCTGTTACATACTTGTTTATTTTGGCATCAACATTAATACGCATATCGTATTGCTTGAAGCCTGTTGCTGAATTCTTATAATACGCGTCCTGGTTCTGATAACCGACGGAAGAAAGGAAGCGAACAGCCTCTGAACCACCACTTACCTGCAAAGTATGCTGCCGCTGACCAGACCAATCTTTAAATACGGATTTATACCAATCGGTATTAGGATGGGTGAGTGGATTGGATCCGTCACTGAATTTTTGCAGATCCATGGGTGAATAAACCGCATTCACTCTTTGCCCATTATCGGTGCGCCCGTAAGTGCCAAAAGTTTTAAGCGAATCCCAGGCTGCTGTCCATTGCTGAAAAGGAACGCTGCCAAACAAAATCTGCTCGTTCAGTAACTCTGCATACTGGGCAGCGTTAGACATGGTAGGCACCACGGATGGTTGCTGCCAGCCATTATTCATATCATAGGATAACACAGGCTTACCTGCTTTACCTTGCTTGGTAGTAATCAATATAACGCCATTGGCTGCCCTTGCACCATAAATGGCTCCGGATGCATCTTTTAACACCGACACACTCTCTATATCGGCAGGATTGAGACGATCGAAACCACCAGCACGGTCGGGCACACCGTCAATAACTACCAGCGGACCACTATTCCCTAAAGTGTTAGTACCCCGGATACGTATCACCGAACCGTCGTTGCCAGGTTCACCGTTGCGCTGCATGGCAGTAACCCCGGGCAATCGTCCCGCAAGGGAGTTGGAAAGGTTTAGAGTGGGTGACTTGTCAAGTTCCGCGCCCCGCACAGCGGTAACAGCACCGGTAACGGTTGCCCGTTTTTGGGTGCCATAGCCAACCACAACTACTTCATTCAAAGCCTGGGAAAGCCCCTCTAATTGTACGTCAACAGAAGAGCGGTTACCAACCTTTACTTCCTGGCTGGTAAATCCTACGGAGCTGATCACCAACGTGGCGTTTCCCGGTGCAGCGATGGTAAAGCGTCCATTAGCATCTGTTTGCGTACCCGTAGATGTGCCTTTTACCTGTACAGTGACATTGGACATTGCTGAGTCGCCCGATGTTACCCTTCCTGTTACAGACCCTCCTTGTGCAAACAAACACAAGCTGGATAGAGAGAAAAACAGAAAAAGAAAAAACCGGGGAAGCTGTCGGGCGAACGTAAAGTGTAGCGTGGAAGTATAGTCCTTCCATTGAAGCAAGCAATTCCTCATAATGGATCTTTTAGATGTTTTGGGGAGAGAGATAATAATTTGTTAAAGTAAATTACCACTTATAGTCGTACAAAAATGCGATCGATCAAATATTTTATTAATTAGTTGTAAGAAGATTACTGCTCAGTTACAGAAAATTGTCTATGCGTTTTTTGTGGGGGGACGGTACATCACAGCTTCCGGGGCCTTGGAACTTGCAGTGAAGACTTACTTACGGTTACCAGACCCTAAAGACCGCAGAGAATAGTGCTCCGGGTCGTGAGCCCTTTGGTACACTCCCGTGGAATGAGGTATGTATGTACGCCAGCCGATCTGCTCCGTAAAATGCCACTACACAAGCGCCATCGCATACAGACAGGTTATCGTGCGTGAAGGAAAAGTAAAGCTGGACGATATCATTACGCCTCGTATGCCACTCAGCGAAGGAACAAAGGCTTATGACATGTTCAAGAAAAAAACGGACGACTGCGTAAAAGTGGTTCTGAAACCTTAAGAAAAAATGCCCTGAAAAAAGGGGCATTTTTTATGCATGCTCAGCACTGCACAAACCGCAGAGCCGGAGAGCAGCTTCGCAGGTACGCAGTTTACCTCACCCGCCCGGCCATGCGCGCATTTCAGACTAAACTTTGTCGACGGGATCTGCAACAAATCCGTTTTACTGTACCTTAATACCGGTAAACCACAACCGAAATTTACCATCGGAAGATTTGTGTTCCTGCGCGATTGGCAGGCCATTAAAGTTCTGGTAGTTCTCCCAGGTAGTAATTAGTGAAGGCTCCGCTGCAGCGGATTTATGAAAAGCCCATTCCTGTACGCGATTATTCTCATCCAGGTACACATCATACATATCGCCCGGCGTATAGCCATCCTTGTCGTTGTATCTCGCGGTCAGCTTTCGTAATTTTTTGCCGCTGATTGGCGCAACCACGGCACTGCTGTCTGATAACTCGCAACCGCTGTCCCAACCGAGGTGCAAGGGATAAAGCAGCCAGTATTCATCATTAGTAAATCTTCCGTTGAGTTGTCTCAACTCTTTTGTGGTTGTGTCATTTCTATTAAATCTCGTAGTAGCACTGTCTGTTATAAATACAACTTCATTTTTTTTGGGATACCACTGCCAGTGGCGGCTTGATGCTGCAGCCGTGTCGCGCTGCGCGTTGAATGTAAACTCCAGCATTTCGAGCTTCTCAAATTTATCGAGGCCGTTAGCCTGCGCAATTTGCTGCCCCAGCTTTTTTTTGTCAGCTGCCTGGTCACAGGATGAGAAAACCAATAAAACCAAGAGAACAAGAATATATTTCATGTGAGTTTTTGAAATTTTTACAGTGTTGGTAACTGAATAAAAGTAGGGCATTATCTGATTACACAACCGTCAATCCAGAAACTTTCTGCAGAATAAATTACCTTCAAAGCAAACTTCCTTCCGCGCAACTTAACAGTGTGGATGAACAAACAACGATGGAAAACCTGCACCATACAGTAAGCCAATGGGTTGAAAAGTATGGAG
>JBGTIL010000354.1:0-1508 GCA_041745695.1 Chitinophagaceae bacterium
AGCCAGAGGACAATGCGGTACATATTGGGACCACTGCGTTTAGTTTTACTGCCACAATTGGCATATTTAGTCTGTAAGCCTGCTTCTGCTTCCCGTTGGTAACTGTACCAGATGTTTTTACTTGTGGCATAACCAATATGGAGTTGCTCACTGATCTGCCGGTAAGTATTGCCTGATTGACGTAAGGAAACAATCTCCTGACGCAGGGCTAAGAACTTGTTGGGGAAATTAAAATAATGGAAATCGGGCCTATTTTTGTTGCGACTAAACGACAAAAAAATGACTTCACAGTTCGAAAAACTGACCGATTCCCAATGGAATGCAATATCGGATATTTTCCCTCAACGCAAAAGAATACTGAGTTTAAGAACTATCGTTAATGCTCTACTCTATATAGTCCGAACTGGTTGTCAATGGCGGAATTTACCAGAATCATATCCCAAATGGACAGCGGTTTATTACTATTTTGAAAAATGGCAAGCAAATCAAACGATTGAGCGGATCAATTTTCGTCTTAATAGTATCGATAGAGAAAACGAATCAAGGAAAGCAACACCTTCCTTATTATGTATTGATAGCCAAAGCGTTAAATTAAATCCAATGCTTGAAAAAGATCGTGGTATTGATGGAAACAAACGGGTTAATGGTCGAAAAAGGCAGTATTTGGTAGACACTGGGGGGCGGCTATGGGCGGTTGTGGTTCATGCAGCCAATATGGCTGATGCCAAAGGAGGCTTACCTTTATTAGCTAAAGTAGAGCAGCTAAATAGGCTGGAAAAATTCTTAGGAGATACGGCTTATAATGGCATTTTTGCCGACGCTCTGCTAGCCAAAGGATACCAATATGAAAAAGCCGCTTGTATTGCCGGGAATGCAGACCAATCAGCAGTAGAGATCAAAACAGGTAAAAAATTTATAGTAGAAGCCAAAAGATGGGTAATAGAAAGGAGCGGACCTGCTACGGGTGAAGCATCGGCTCCATGCCTGGACAAACTTCTTCCGTAGAAACACCAAAGATTATGAAAGAACAGTAGAATCTTCTCAGAGTTGGTTACTCTTAGCCAATTGTACCATAATGTTACAGCGAATTGCCCTTTAATACAATAGATAATTTCCCAACAAGTTCTAAACAATCCCCTCAGCAAGTCAGGGAGTGGCAAGAGCAAACTTTACCCCTTTTAAAAAAAAGCCCAATTGCAACAGGCAAAGCTATATTATCAGCATGAAGCAGGCTTTTATCTGCTGGTCAGCCGGCAGGCTAGCTGGGCACCTATTGGCCAAACTCCTATGCTGCAAGCCCCTAGCCATAGCCCACACTTATCAGTGGCGGTAGCCATCAGCCCACAGGGAGAGTTGTTTTATCAACTCAGGGAAAGCTCTTTTAAGGGCAATGGGATTGTGTACTTTCTCAAAAAGTTTTTGCACAGCAAGAAAAAAAAGGTGTTTTTACTTTGGGATAGTGCTGCCATTCACACCGGGCAAGCCGTGAAAGACTTCTTATCAAGTCT
>JBGTIL010000355.1:0-4803 GCA_041745695.1 Chitinophagaceae bacterium
GACTTACCAACCTCTTACGCAGTTACAGCGGATAATCGCGGACGAGCTACCAAGGGCGCTGCCCGGGGGTTGCTATCCCGGCTGCATTTATATAGGGGCGAGTACACTGAGGCGGCAGCGCGGGCTAATGAAGTAATCACCGCCACCCCACAGTTTGCACTGGCATCGAATTACGCATTCTATGACGCAAATTCTGCTGAAGATATTTTTACTATTCAAATGACCACCACCGACAACTCGCGTACAGGTTCAGGTGGTCTGGCATCTTATCACCGGCCGGCTGTGCAGGGTGGCAGAGGCGACGCACCCTTCAGTACCAGTTTGGTACAAGCCTACTTGGAAGAAGCAGGCGATAGACGCCTAACTGCACTTAGCGATTCAGCAGTTGCCTCAGACGGTCCCCGTCGCCGGTTCACACTCAAATATTTCGATGCCAGAACCAATGCTGATAATGCACCTGTACTAAGGGTTACCGAAATGTACCTGAACCGGGCAGAGGCTTTGGCAGAAAGAGATGGAATTAACCAGATGTCCATTGATCTGATTAATGCGCTCCGCCGGCGTGCCGGGCTATCCGACTGGACCTTACTCACTTTCACATCGAAAGCCGCTTTTGTAGACGGCATACTAAATGAAAGGAGAAAAGAACTTGCATTTGAGGGACACCGTAGAATGGATCTTCTGCGGAAGGGCAAACCATTGAGAACCTCCGGTGTTGGTGCGGCAGTATCAAGACCTTGCGTCGACCCAAAAGTTATTTTACCAATCCCGCAGCGGGAGATCGATATCAACCCGGGTCTTAAAGGACAACAAAATCCCGGCTACTAATTTTCTATAGAACCCGCCCTTAAATGGGTGGGTTTTCAATCTTGAAATAATAGCTCTAATCTCTAAGAAGACCTGCACTTAGCACCACAAAACCTAACTGGCTTCTGAATTTACACAGCCACATTAACACCATGCACATGAAAAAAATGTTACTTATTGTTCTGGGGATACTAACCGTCCTCGGAAATCTTTATGCACAAAACCGGACGGTTACCGGAACTGTTACTGATGCTGCCGGTAAGCCGCTCCCGAATGTATCTGTTCAGATTAAAGGCAGTACCACAGGTACCGTTACAAACGAAGCCGGAACTTTTAGTCTGTCCGTGCCTGCAACCGCCCGCACGGTTACGGTTTCTTCAGTTGGATTTGCTTCTACAGATGTAATCATCGCAGGGAAAAACACATTCAATGTTGAACTCAAAACCGAAGACCAGGCCCTCAGCGAAGTTGTGGTGGTTGCTTATGGCACCCAACGCAAAGAAGCGCTGACAGGGTCGGTAGGCCAGGTAAGTGCTGAAGACATTAAGAATCGCCCTATCGCCAATATTACCAACGCCCTGGAAGGAACTGTTGCAGGAGTAGTAACCTCCACTGCAAGCGGTCAGCCGGGAGCAGGTTTGGCCATCCGGGTCCGTGGTTTTGGTTCCATCAACGCAACGTCGGATCCGCTGTTTGTTGTGGACGGAGTTCCTTATGTTGGTGGTACCTCCAATATCAATCCGGCCGACGTCGAAAGCATCACGGTGCTTAAAGATGCAGCCTCAACTGCGCTTTACGGTTCGCGCGCAGCTAATGGAGTGGTGGTGATCACTACAAAACGTGGCAGAAAAGGCAGGAACGCGATAAGCGTCCGGATGCTCCAAGGCGTAGCCAGCCGGGGCTTGAAAGAGTATGAACGCGTAGATGCCTTTCAATACTATCCCCTGCTGTGGGAAGCATACAGAAATTCCCTCGTGTATCCGCTGAGCGGCACTGGAATTTCTATTGACTCGGCAAACCGTGTTGCTTCAGGATTAACAACACGTACCAGCATCAAAGGACAGCTCTCCTACAATCCGTTTAATGTTCCTGATAACACGATTGTAGATGTGAACGGACAACTCAATCCTGCTGCACGTTTACTATATCCCGATGATCTTGACTGGACCAAAGACATCTTAAGGAATGCCAATCGTAAAGATTACACCGTCAACTTAAATGGAGGTGCTGACAAATCGGACTATTTCTTGTCAGTAGGCTACCTGGATGAAGGCGGATACACACTCAATACCGACTACGAGAGATTCACAGCACGGCTTAACGTAAACGTACAACCGAAAACCTGGTTACGCACCGGCTTAAATATTTCAGGTAACTATTCTATATCAAATACAGCAAGGGATGGTGGAAGCACCAATTTTGTAAATCCCTTTTTCTTCTCCCGCAACATCGGACCGATATACCCGGTGTTTGCGCATAACATGACAACCGGCGATTACCTGCTGGACGCGAAGGGACAGCGGTTTTGGGACCTGGGTAACATGGGTGGAGCGCAAGGCGTACCCAACAGGCCAGGCAGTGGTTTCGCAGGAAGGCATGCGCTGGGTGAAACTACATTGAATGAACAGCTGTTTAAAAGGTCGGTTGTAAGTGCCCGTAATTTTACAGAGTTTACTTTTCTGCGTGATTTTAAGTTCACGAACAATGTCGCAGTAGATTTCCAGAATCAGGGTGATGATTCGTTTGACAATCCAACCGTTGGCGATGGTGCACCAGCAGGACGCAGCAGGCGGCAGTTTGGTACCACCACGGGATTAATCGCCAGCCAGCTGCTTAACTACGGTAAAACTTTTGGAAGCCACCGTGTAGACATACTGGGCGGTCATGAAACTTTTAATCAATTGGAGACAGATGTGAATGGTTTCAAGCAGGGGCAGTCGCTCACTGGCAACACAGAGTTAGGAAATTTTACAACAATCAATTCACTTACCTCTTCGGTTGACAGGTACAGGATCGAGAGCTATTTCTCTCGCGTGAATTATGATTTTGAAGGCAAATATTTTGGATCTGCCTCTATACGTACTGATGGAAATTCCCGCTTCGCGGCGAAGTCGAGGTGGGGTACCTTCTGGTCGGTAGGCGGTGGCTGGAACGTGAACAAGGAAAAATTCATGGATAACGTAGAGTGGGTTGATTTAATAAAACTTAGAGCGTCTTATGGTGTGGTTGGCGTGGCTGATGGTATTGGTCTGTATGCGTACCAGGGACTATACAATTACCAGAACAACGCAAATGAGCCTGGAATCATACAAAGTCAGACGTCTTTTCTGAATCCAGAATTGACCTGGGAAGAGAACCGTCAGTCAGACCTTGGGTTGGATTTTAGCTTGTTTAAAGGCAGAATTAGTGGCGCACTGGAATACTACAACCGTGTATCCGCTGATCTTCTCTTTGCTGTTCCGCAGCCATTATCAAGTGGTGTACTAACTTTTACACAGAACACTGCAACGATGTTCAACCGGGGAGTAGAAGCCCAAATCAACGCTGATGTTGTGAGAAGCAAGAATTTCATTTGGAATTCAAACATCAATTTGTCTACTGTTACGAACCAGATCACTAAGATGCCTGAATCTATCCCTGAATTTATCACAGGTACTAAAAAGTATTCCGTAGGATCCTCTATTTTCGACTATTGGTTACGTACTTACTACGGAGTTGATCCGTCTGACGGTGCAGCCTTATACAAAGCAGAGAACACTGCTTCTGCAAACGGCAGAAGAATCATTGATAATAAGAACGGTGGTAAGGACACGGTTACCACGCTGGCAAGTAATGGCAAATTTGAGTATACCGGTACTGCCATCCCCGACCTGTACGGTAGCTTTACACAAGCATTTACATTCAAAGACTTTACACTAAGTGCCCTTTTCACCTTCCAGATAGGCGGTAAAACATACGACGCTAATTACCAGGGCCTGATGTCCTCAGGTTCCTATGGCGGTGCATTGCATACGGATATATTGAACCGTTGGAAAAAACCCGGCGATCTGTCGGACATACCTCGCCTCGATGCAGGCCGCACCACAGATTTCAACGCAGCATCATCGCGCTGGTTAGTAGACGCATCTTATATCAACATCCGTACATTGAGCCTGGCTTATACTCTACCAAAAACACTGCTATCCCGTTTGAGTATCACTAGCAGCCAGTTCTTCATTTCAGCAGAGAATGTAGGGTTCTATTCCAAAAGAGTGGGACTGAACAACCAGCAGGCGTTCTCTGGCGTGACGTCCAATGGTTATCCCCCTGCCCGTGTGATTACGGCCGGACTTACCTTAAACCTTTAAAAAAAGAACATGAGATTATTCAAATACAACATATCCTTTATTGCTTGCATGGTGCTTGTGGTGTCTTCCTGCAAGAAAGACTACCTCGAAACAAATCCCACGACCGCTGTAGCGGCTACGGAGGCTACTGCATCAACAATAAACGGTTATGCGGCGCTCAATGGCATACACAGAATCATGTTCGTTCAGTACGACCAACAGGGTCAGGCTGGTGAGGGTTCGATTAATATCTTCAGAGATCTGATGGGCGAAGACATTGTGTATCCCCTGGCTAATGGAAGTACAGGCCTGGTTGGTTTTATGCAGTGGATCACCCACCGCAACGTGAATGCTGGAGATCTGCGTTTTGTGTACCGTTTTTATTACCGCATTATTTCCAATGCCAATGTGTTAGTTGAAGGTATTGACAAAGCAACCGGACCCGACGCAGACAAAAAGATCATCCGTGGACAAGCCCTTGCATATCGCGCCTGGGCTCATTTTCAACTCGTACAGTTGTGGGGTAAAAGGTATGATCCTGCAACAAAACCTAATACCCAGCTAGGCGTACCCCTGATTTTGACTAACACGCTGATCGGTCAGCCGAGGGTCACTGTAGAAGAGATATATACCCAGATAATTAAGGATTTCGATGAAGCACAAACACTGT
>JBGTIL010000356.1:0-5140 GCA_041745695.1 Chitinophagaceae bacterium
ATGTGTACGTCGATTCCACATTCTTAGGAGAGTTCCGGCAACCACAAGCCACCCCAGTGTCAAGCAAGGCCGAATTTGCGATCCCTCTTGAAGGCATTATATCGCTCGGGCGTGCACTTGAATTAAACCTTCCGAAATTGATTGGGAAAGAAGTTGCCATACGGGCGGAGGGGAACGTGAAGGTGGGAAAGGCAGGCGTTTTTGTGTCGAAAGACATTAAGTATGCAGGAAAGCACACGCTTGATGAACGGCTCATAAAAAATCCAGCCGCAGCTGGATTACTCAATTAACCTTTTTTGGTTGGAAGCGTAGTTGCAGGTTTTTTACAACATGAGGGCAACTTACTATAGGCGTCTTCCAGCGCTGGCACCTCGGCTGCGTCGTAGCCGGCAGTGGAAATCGCAGCTTTGATCTCCTCAATATTGATCCGGTCGGAAATGAATTTTACCGTGGTTTCTTTCCGTTTGAAGTTGACATTTACGGTACTGATTCCGTCGTAACGGTTTAAATAAGTTTCAATTTTCTTTTTACACATCTCGCACTGTACAGTGGGTGTGCTGATCTTGACGGTTTGTACTGCTTTGATCTGGGCATTTGCAGATGCGCCAACGAACATCAAGGCGATGAGCGAAGCAAACATTTTTTTCATACGGCGTATTAATTTTTATGAAATTACGCATCAGGCGTCCAACCTGCAGGATCGTTCCGCCACTTTAACAATACTTCTTCTTCCGAGGGCGATAGCTTGCCTTTGCTTGCTGCCATGTCTACAAGCGTTGGATAGTTGGTCAGTGAATGAAGCACTACCCCAGCTTTATCAAAAGCTTCTGCAGTTTGCGAAAAATTATAATTGAAAATGGCCGCCATCCCTATAACTTCCGAACCCAGTTGCTTGAGCACAGTAGCCACCTGCAAACTGCTTACGCCGGTAGATACAAGGTCTTCCATGATCACTACCTTCTTACCAGGCTGGAGCTCTCCTTCAACCTGATTGCCCATGCCATGTTCTTTTGGCTTGGGCCGCACATACACGAAAGACAACTTCAGTTGATCCGCTACCAGTACGCCCCAGGGAACGCCTGCTGTGGCTACGCCGGCAATAACTTCTGCATCGGGAAATTTATCGAAGATCAGGTTGCAGAGTTCGCTCTTAATAAAATCCCTGGTATAAGGATTAGAGAGTAGTTTTCTATTGTCACAGTAGATCGGGCTCTTCCATCCGCTCGCCCATGTATACGGTTGACTGGGTGAGAGTTTTACGGCACCCGTTTGCAATAATTTCTCAGCAGTCATGAGTGCATCTGTCATTACGCGAAGATATTAGAAAGCTATCGGGGCTGAGGGTACTTTTGCGAATGCTCAAGATTTATTTCGACACGCGTGCACTCCTGTTGGCTACTCGCGAAGAAGCGGTGGAAGCTTCCTATGAAGGGATTACAGCATCAATTACCGGAGGTGCGGACATACAGGTGCAAGAGGTGTTTGAGGATACTGCACGCTATCCCACGGGACTGTTGTGCTGGACAAATGATTCCGAGGCACTTCTTAATGAACTAAAGCGCCAACTGCTCGTAATGCGCGCTGGTGGCGGCTTTGTTCATACACCAGACAAGAAAGTGTTGCTGATTTTCCGCAGGGGCAAATGGGATCTGCCAAAAGGTAAATTGGATGCGGGTGAAAGTCTGCCCGATTGTGCTGTTCGTGAAGTGGCAGAAGAAACCGGTCTCACTGTTGCCAGTCTTGGCGACCCGCTTTCCACTACCTATCATATTTATAAAGAAAAAGGCGAACTGATTTTAAAAGAATCTTACTGGTACATGATGCGGAGTGAAGCAGCATCGCCGCTAGTGCCCCAAACTGAAGAAGACATTGAGGAATGCCGCTGGGTACATGCAAACGATTTGCATATTTACTTCTCGAATGCCCAACCTTCGATCGTTGATATACTTAAAGAAGGTGCTGCCAAACTGGAAGACTAACTGACTACTGGTTTTATTGACGCGGAAACCACAGGAGGCACGAATTGAGCTACATTGCCGCCGTTCCTGATCACGTCGCGCACAATTGTTGAGGCAACCGAAGTGTACTGGGGCAGGCAGGTAAGGAAAAAGGTTTCGATGGCAGGATCGAGGCTACGATTCATATCAGCAATCGCTTTTTCATACTCAAAATCATTAACGTAGCGAATGCCCCGGAGGATATAATTAACGTTGTTTTTTCTGCAGCAGTCAATAGTAAGTCCTTCGTAAATGACCACTTCTACATTGGGTGCGTCCTTAAAAATCTCATCAAACCAACTTTTGCGCAACTCGGCTGAAAACATCGGCTGCTTGTTGGAGTTAGCTCCGATCCCAATAAAAAATTTATCAAATAATGGCAGCGCCCTTTGCACAATGTCGACGTGACCAAAAGTTACTGGATCAAATGTTCCGGGAAACAGGCAGTTGCGCATATTAGTTATTTCGGTTAGATAAAAGATAAAGCACCGCCATACGAACAGCAACACCGTTTTCTACCTGCTGCAAAATAATAGATTGTTCTCCGTCCGCAACATCACTATCTAACTCCACCCCCCGGTTGATAGGACCAGGATGCATGATGGTAATCTTTTTCGACAAACTCTGTAGCAGTCTTCTGTTGATCCCATAAACTAAACTATACTCACGCAGCGAAGAAAACAATACCTGGTTCTGGCGTTCCAGCTGAATCCGTAATACGTTGGCAACATCACACCACTCCAGAGCCTTCTTTAAATTGTATTCCACCTCCACACCGAAGGCCTCTTTCATGTATTTTGGAATAAGTGTGGGCGGACCGCAAACCAGTACTTCAGCTCCCATTTTTTGCAGGAGGTATATGTTGCTCTGGGCAACCCGGCTATGCATAATATCTCCTATGATGGCTACCCGCACTCCTTCCAGCGTACCAAATTTTTCGATGATAGAAAAAGCGTCCAGCAGCGCCTGGGTGGGATGCTCGTTGACGCCGTCGCCGGCATTGATGATGGCAGCTGGTATGTGCTTCGCTAAAAAGTGCGGTGCACCGCTTGCACTGTGGCGCATCACCACCATGTCTACTTTCATAGACAAAATATTATTCACCGTGTCGAGCAGGGTTTCACCTTTGGAAACAGAGGAAGCAGAGGTAGAAAAATTGATAGTATCGGCAGACAAACGCTTTTCCGCAAGCTCAAATGAAATGCGTGTGCGGGTTGAATTTTCGTAAAAAAGATTAACGATGGTTATGTCCCTGAGAGAGGGTACTTTTTTAATGGGTCGTTGAAGTACATCTTTAAATTGCGTGGCCGTTTCAAGTATCAGCGATATGTCCTGGGATTGAAGGTTCTTGATTCCCAGCAAATGTTTCGAAGAAAGCGCCATTAATTTTCAAAGTTAAGGTAATAGCACAAGTGGGATTTTGTTTTATAAACCTGGCAACATGCTTGGCTCACCTTCACCCTGCAGCGGAAAGCCGCGTGCATAATGGTTAGTCATTCAACAGCACAACTTCATCCCCACCTGCAGTCCACAACACTTTCACTCTTTGCGAAATGATTGAATCAATAGCCCGGCCTACGTAATCGGGTTGAATAGGAAGTTGGCGGCTATATCTCCGGTCAATCAATACCAGTAGCTCTACCCCATCGGGCCTGCCAAAGTCCATAAGTGCATCCATGGCAGCGCGAATGGTTCTTCCGGTATATAGTACATCGTCGATCAACACTACTTTTTTTCCTTCGATCGAAAAATCAATTTCGGTTCTGTTGGGAATGTGGAGTTCTTTCCGCAGGTCGTCGCGGTAAAACGTGATATCAAGCTTCCCGTAGTTAGACAGGCGTTTACCGGTTTCTGTTTCGATCTCAGTCCTTACTCTGTCTGAAAGGGCCGTACCACGGGGCTGGATCCCTATCACAGCGGTATGGTCAAAGTCTTGATGACTTTCAATCAGTTGATTGGCCAGCCGTTTTATGGTGAGGGAGATTTGCTGGTTATCCAAGATCGATTTCAAGAAAATAATTTTGCTTAAAATTAAAACATTCAACTCCGACGAAATATAAAAACACAAAATCCCGCCGAAGCGGGACTTTGTGAAGAGTGAAAATATTTTACTTGTTTGCACCAAACTGGTAGTTCAAACCAATCTGTAACACACGGTTTTTTATTTCCTGTCCGCCTTTCGCTTGTCCTTCATCTAACACGTTAGACAAACCGAAATTGTAACGAACATTAAAACCTAAGCCTACACGGGATACAAATCCTAAGCCCAGACCAGCTGCTACATCAAAGCGGTCGAACCTTGGCTCATTTTCAGTTTCAGAATCACCAGGACCATCCTTCGTAGCATCTACAAGGTAGCTTGCTGTGGGTCCTGCTTCAACTAAAAATCCACCCGGAGTTTGGTATTGAAACATAAGCGGCAGGGCGACGTAACCGAAATCCTGCTCATAAGTTTCAGACGTGCTGGTTCCAGTACCAACGGTAGTCTCTTTTACCTTTCCACCCTGGCTGCTGTAAAGTAATTCTGGCTGGAAGCGAAACATTCCGCCCAAAGGTACATTCACAAACAAACCTGCATGAATTGAGGTTTTGCTATTAGCAGCATACACATTACCGCCGGAAAAATTGTCAGGCTCCAGGTTTGCAATGTTTACTCCAGCCTTGATACCAAAACGGGTCGCAGACGACATTGGCGTTCTCAAAGTAGTAGCAGAAGAGCTTCCCATAGCAGGGTCCTGAGCGTACACAGACATTCCTGTGACAAACGCCAACGATAACAGACTAATTTTTTTCATATACATATTATTGTTTCAACCCGGTAGTTACAAATAAAAGGCCGAACACAGAGTTGAGGAAATTTATGCCACATATGTCTGCCAATTATCTCGACTTGGCTTTGTGATCGTTATCGAACATGTAAAAAAGACTGATTTGGAAAACACGGTTCTTCAAATCCGTTGTTCCCTGTTCGCGGATATTGCTTAGCCCATGGTTATACCTGCCACCAACGCCGAAACCTGAGTAACTAAGATAATTAAGTCCAATGCCCAGGCCTACATCAACTCCTTCATAGTCCTGCTTACGATCAACATCAATACTACCGATTTCTTCTTCAGCACCCACCATCAACCCAATCTGAGGTC
>JBGTIL010000357.1:0-2231 GCA_041745695.1 Chitinophagaceae bacterium
AGAGTGTTTGCCTGGATAAATTCTGTCAGAATCTGGAGCTGCGTACACTACCAATCGAACACTCATCATTGATAGGGGTTGCTTTATGCCATCAGGTTGCACAGACTTAGAACGTAGTATCGTATTTTTTGTAATCATTTAATTTGGATAACTGCCTGTTTGCTTTCGGGTATCCCCTGTCTTTTTTTTGCGGGAGATTATTTGAGTCCTTTGATCATTCCTTCCAAAGCTTTCACATGATCTTTAAACTCCCGGTCACCCAGTTTGGTAATAGAATAATTGGTGTTTGTTTTCCGGCCGATAAATCCTTTGTGCACTTTGATGAAACCATTCTCTTCCAGCGTTCCGAGGTGCGTAGCGAGGTTGCCATCCGTAACTTCCAGCATTGCCTTAAGGTCGTTGAAGCTTATCACATCGTTTACGATCAGCACACTCATCACACCAAGGCGGATGCGGTTATCAAAGACCTTGTTCAGTCCGGAGATGGGGTTCTTCATCAGGCAGTTTCTTTTTCGTTCCGCTCATATTTATTCCACATCACCAACCCGTAAGCAATATGTAAGACGCCAAAGCCTGCAGCCCAGAAATACAGGCCGTACCCGATGGCCCAAAGATTGATGACACCCAGGAGCAATTGAGCGTAGCCGAGGTAACGTACTTCAGACAAGGTGAATTTCGATGCGTTGATCAGTGCCAGACCGTAAAAGAGGAGGCAGGCCGGAGCTACGAGCCCGTACAATTCAAAGTCTGTTATACGCCAGATCACCAACCCGCCTACGATCATCGGTACTGCTACACTGATGATCAGCCTGCGTGCCATAAAGCCCCAGAGGGGTACCCCGGTTTTTTTGCTCCTCAGGTAAGTGTAGAGAACAGCAAACACCAGAGCAGTGATAAAAGTGATCCCGCCGAGCAGCAGAAGCTCACCCTCAAGTTCCGGCATCCTGTCAATACGCACAGCATCGGGTTGTCTTTGAACTCCGGTGGAATTAATACCATACGCTTCAAGTTTTCTGAAAGCCAGGAAGGCAGCCACCAGTCCGCAGATGCCTGCTGCAACGCCGCTCCAACCACTGAGGCTAACGAAGCGGCTGTTCCGCTCCATCATGGTTTTAATCTCTTCTAGCGTTTGTAGCGGTTCTCTTCCTGCAGTCATAAAAAGCACTTTGAACTACAAAGTAAAATCTTTTTGTTCGTAAATCCAATGGGAAAAACGTTTGACGGCAACAAATGCCTGGCAGGCGGTTTGAGCAGATCCTGCCACCATGCTACCGAGGGGCTGTAATCTTTGGGCCAGGTATGCAAAAGGCTACCACACCTGTAATGCTGATTTTTGCCCTTATTTATTACCTCTTTAATAATGACCCTGTTACAAGATAAGGTTTTGGTATTCTGATGGACTCAGACATCGCCTTTGGTCTGGGAATCCCTGTATTTGCCGAAGATGAAGTTCCGGTTTACCTGAAGGCATTGTTAACAGCTTGCCGCCATGCACCATGGTACTTTCAATCTTACGGTTTGTAGTACAAGAATAACTTCCTTAAAGCCTTACCTTAAGAAAGGGGACCCTGAAACTTATTGGTATTTATGGTATGATGCTTCGAAACAAAAAGCTTACTATTTTGAGTTTGACATGTAAATGACAAACACACAACGGCACTCGTAAAATAAAAGTTAAGCACTTATCTTTAGGATGCAGAAATAATCAACGCGAGTGGCGCAAGTGCAATCGCTGTGGCATAGACGCAGTTACTTACCAAATGCCCGCGCACTTTACGCAACCAAGAAAATGAATATGCTTTTTGTTTGTAGCAGGAATAAATGGAGAAGTCCAACAGCAGAGGCAATTTACAAGACTTCGCAGGAACATACTGTCAGGTCAGCGGGAACAGAGCCGAGTGCCAGAATCAAATTAACAGCCAAACTTATAGCCTGGGCAGACATCATTTTTGCTATGGAAAAAAGCACAAGCAACGGATGATGGAAAACTTTGCTTCTGAAACTGAAGGGAAAACGATCGTGGTATTGAATATACCTGACGATTATCAATACATGGATGAAGAATTAGTTGAAAGCATTACATTGTCAGTCAGCCATTATTTAGACAATGTGTAGAAGCTCCGACGAAGAACTCTACTCAATGCTTATACTGCAGTTAGGAGGTGATTGGATGAGTATATGAGTGCAACGAAGCCATTTTTCGCGGCAAAGGAGGCAGCACACGCGAATGG
>JBGTIL010000358.1:0-3035 GCA_041745695.1 Chitinophagaceae bacterium
TGATACCTGCAATTTATGGCCTGCCGTGAAGTTGATTTTGGATGCTTTTGGTCCCGACATACATTTTTTGCGAGACCCTACCCGCGGCGGTGTAGCTACCGTTTTAAACGAATTGGCTAAAGATTGCGGGTTAGGTATTGACCTCTCGCAATATACCCTGCCAATTAGCGAACAGGTGGAAGGCGCCTGTGAAATGCTGGGACTGGACCCCTTATATGTTGCCAATGAAGGCATTTTTCTTGCCGTAGTGAAAGCCGGTATAGCCGGGGAAGTGGTCGACTTGCTTAAAACAATTCCGGTGAGCAAAAATGCTTGCAGCATTGGTGTTATGGTCAGGGAGCACCCACAACAAGTGATACTCACAAGCAGCATTGGAGGAAAACGGATGTTGAATATGTTGACCGGAGAGCAGCTCCCCCGGATCTGCTAGTTTACATTTTATTAATATATGATCTAGTGCTGATAACAATAGCCAGGATAATGTTAGTGGGTTTCCTTTATGTTACGGTAAATGGCTGTTCTTCTGTTGAAGAAAACACATTAGAGCCTGCAACATTCTCTGCCGACTTTTTAATAAAGGGCGTGAGCATGGTGGCACCGGTAAACCCTATTGGCGATGTAAACATGAAGCCCGTTGTAGACGTGAATGCCAACAGCATCTCTGTTATGCCCTATGCCTTCTTTGCCCTGGATAATCCTGAGATCCGTTATAACCAGCACGGGCAGCACTGGGGTGAAAACCTGGAGGGCGTGGCAGCCTGTGTTGAACTTGCACACAAAAATGGTTTGTCAGTGATGCTCAAGCCACATTTGTGGATCGGGCGTGGAATGTATACCGGCCTGTTTAGTTTGTCTACCGACAAGGAATGGAAGACATGGGAGGAAAGCTACAGCAGGTACATTCTTCAATTTGCCCGCCTTGCCGACAGTACAAAAGCAGAACTTTTTTGCATTGGTACCGAGTTAGGCGCAGCGATTAAAAATCGACCTCAGTTCTGGAGTTCCCTGATCGATAGTGTAAAGCGGGTGTACCGGGGCAAGCTTACCTACGCGGCTAACTGGGACGATTATAAAGATGTTCCCTTCTGGGAAAGGCTTGACTACATTGGTGTAGATGCCTACTTCCCCCTCGACAGAAGTACAACGCCTTCCCTCCCTTCATTAAAAAAGAACTGGATTGCACACAGTGAAGAACTTGGAGAGATAAGCAAGCGCTATAATCGCCCGATCCTCTTCACGGAATACGGTTACCGCAACGTTGATCGAACAGCGGCAGAACCCTGGAAAGAAAATGAAGGCGATCTTAACAACGAGGCGCAGACTAACAGCTATGAAGCCCTCTACCAGACGTTTGCAGGAAAGAACTGGTTTTCCGGAGGCTACGTATGGAAATGGTATGCAGAGGACGGCCGGCGTCGCAGGCGGGAGATCGATTATACACCGCAGAATAAGCCGGCTGAAAAAACCATCCGGCGATGGTATGGGATGACCGATTCTACAAAACTGCCTTAGCTTTTTTATACATCAATAGTTCCCACGCAGCGTACGCAACAACGAGGCAATAGCCTGCTGCAACTAACCACAATTGCTCCTGCACGGGCTGGCTTTGGTAGGCAGAGTAACTCAATATGGCCGTGAACGACCAGACGATCGCAAAACGGAATGGCGTGAACACAGCCAGCGCCACCGGCAAAGTAAGGTACCAGGGATGAACGGTTGTAGAAAAAAGGAGCCAGATTGTAATCACAAGCAAGGCAGTAATAAAAAAGTTACTGTCGGTTTTATTTATTCGTTTGAATGACACCGAGCAGATAAACCCAGCTGCAAGCAAGGCAAGCACGGGCCCCGACCAGGCAATTAGGTTAAACCCGGTTGCCAATGTTCCGAACCATCGTACGAGGTAATACAGGCTCGCGTTAAATTCGAACTTGGTGACAAAGAGGTTGATACTTTGTATCAGGTGCTGCGCTGTTTTTACATCGAACAGCAAAGCAAACAAAGCAACCGTTGTGACACCCGTGAGCAGCACATAGCGCAATCCTTTTTTCCATCCCAAACGGTGAACCGCTAAAGGAACAAAGAGCACCGGAAGGAGCTTGGTTGCAATTCCCAATGCCAGGCAGATAGCAGCGCCCTGCCATTGATGTCGTAATAATAATAGAAGTGAGCCCAACAAGAAAAAAAGCATCACACCTTCAAAATGCACATTGCCAGTTAGCTCGATAATGATGAGCGGATTTAAAATGTATAAAAGCGATGCGTGTTTCGGAACAGCTACCCGATGCAAAAGATTTTTGAGAAGTAAAAACGTGCCTGCTTCAAATACAACAATGATGCATTTGAAAAAGACGATAGCAGCCATTGTGTTAACGGGAAAGACCTTTCCATTCAGCCAGAAGAGGCCCTGCAAAATGGGTGGATATACCGTGTAGTAATTAGGGGAATTGAGTTGTTCGTATAGCTCTTGCGTTAGTCCGGCCGGTCTGGGCAACTTTATGAGCTCATTTGGCAGATAACTGAATGGATTGGTACCGCTTGCGGCGAGGCGTCCATCCCAGATAAAACGGTATACATCATCTGAAAGGTTGGGAACTGAAAAGATGAGCAGTAATCGAAAAGCAAAACCCGCCGTCAGCAACCAATAAAAGTGGGTGATGGAAAAAAGTTTATAGGTAATAAAGTAAGCGGCAAATAAAAGTGAAAACAAACAAATAACCTTTGAAAAATTATCCCTGACTGTCTGATAGCCTAGAAAATAATAAGCAACACCACAAGCAATCAACAGCATACAGAGTAGCCATGATCTGTGATAGAATGGCTGATCAATCATAACGCACCAGTTGCAAGGTATCCGTGTAGGTGCTATCTGCCAGCGTATTATGTTTCCAGTAATCCAGCCAAATGGTTTTTTTTCTCAGGGCTTTTGTAGTCAGCATTTTCTTATTGGTGCCGACCCCGTCAGGGTAATTTTCCTGCCATCCTACTATCTCGTGGGGGAACCGGGACTGAAAATAGATCTGCAGTGTTCGTTGTGC
>JBGTIL010000359.1:0-4958 GCA_041745695.1 Chitinophagaceae bacterium
AAACAACAATCACCACGAGGTCATGCTCTATGCCTTTAGCGTACTCATTGCAAATCAGATACTGCTGGTCTGTGCCTGTGCCCGAAACGCCAAAATTAAAAATTTCTGTGTCCGGCAATAATGCAGGCAGCAAGTCGGAGAAGCGTTTCTTATTGGAAACGCCATCACCCGCGGTGAATGAGTCGCCAAAGAGTAGTACTCTTTTCTGCGAATTGTTTCGAGACTGTTGAAACTCGGTCTCGGACCGGAAACCCAAACTGTTGGTCTTTACCAGGTAGCCACCTGATTCGTGTTGCACCCTGGTTTGTAAATTAGGGATATACCGATATCCTATGATCGGATGGAACTCAAAAAGCTGACTTTTCATGTGGAAACAATATTAAATCGAGCAAAGAATGATGCGTCCGTAATATTTTGCTCTCTGAGCATAGCGAAACGTATGCGCATGTATAATCTTATTTCGCCACTGTGAACATTCGAAGCCTTGGGAAACATCGAAAACTAATCTTCTGATAATAATGCATGCTGTCTGTCTCGAGCCGTCAGAATCATTTCATTTAATGTACTATGGAGCCTTTTCGTGAAATGATCGAGGGTATAATTATCAATAAATCTTTCATACCCCTTTCTTCCCATTTTCACTCTTTTATCTGCGTCTTTTAAAAGCACGCCCAACCTAATAGCCAGCATGTCTGCATCACCTTTTTGCACAAGCAAGCCAGTTTCATTTTCGATAACAATGTCTGGTATGCTGCCCTCGGTTGTAGCAATTACTGGCAATGAATACTGCATGGCCTCAAGATTCACCAATCCAAAAGCTTCATTAAGTGTGGGAAAGACAAAAATATCTGCCTCCTCATATTGTTGGAATTTCTGGTCACCGTGTAAGGGACCAAGTATTTTTGTGCACGACGTTAAACTATGTTTAGCCAGCAGGGCTTCAAGGATTTCTTTTGAAAGGTCGAAATGAGCGCCTACTAAGTTTGCGGTAAATTTGTAGTCTTCATGCTTTAGTATTGCAAGGGCTTCAATCAAAATCAACAACCCTTTATTAGTCATAAAATTTGAGAGAAATAAGATTTTTGGGGCGGTGTTGTCCCGATGCGATCTGTCAGTAAACTCGTGCTTGCTAACCTTAATTCCATTGGGAACAATAAAGGGCACACGCTTATAAACAGTTGTAATATCCTCTGCAAGCTTTTGGGTTAAACAAATTACATGCGTGCGGTCGAAGACTGATTGGTATAACTTTCTTTTGAAATAATTGCTTGCATTTTTTTTTATTCCCTTTCCGTGCAGGTGTAAAACGACTTTTACACGGAACATTTTTAATAGTAAAACATAAACAGCGTCCCTGTAAAATCCAAAGCCTGTGGGCATGATCGTAAAATAAACTAACTCCGGTTTAAATGATAGTACCTTCCTAATGATCAGGCATCCATATTTAAGGGTAAGAAAAATCTTTTCAAAAGAAAACTTCTGCAAATCTTCCATTGATGTAGAAAATTTAAAATCAATGAGGTCAATATGAAAACTATTCCTGATACACTCGCTTTCAAGAATATAGCTGTTCATTAAGCTTACGCCATGAACAGGCGGAGGCAACTGAATCAGAAGGAGGATCCTGGGTAATTCTTTTTCTGCCGAATTTGCCATTGTTAGGGTGCTTTACTTTAAATAATGGCAATTCTCAGCAGTGAGTTGGTTGATACTTTTCCCCTTCCAACGCCTTTTAAAAATCCAGCTTTTGAAGTACAGACCACGGAACAACTTTTCCAGGCCGTACATCAGCCTGTTAATAATCCCGGCTGGGTTTCCATAAGCAACTCCATGCAATTTGGAGATCGCCCTTGCGTCATTATTCCAAATTTCCCCTTGCATGCCGGTTTTGGATGTCTCATGCACTCTAAAACCCGATAAAATTTTTGGGATGTGCCCGATCTTAAAGTTGCCACCAAATACACGGATTAAAAACTCTTTATCCATTTGCGCATGAAAATCTTCTCTCAATAAACCGATTGCATCAAAAATATGTCGCTTCCAAAACATGGAAGGCTGTGAAAGATAGTAGATGCCCTGCATTGCATATCTGCGTTTCTGCTTCAGTATGAAGTAATTAAAAAGTATGTTTGAATGCTTATCCATAAGCAATGTGAAGCCGTTCACGAAATCTAATTGGCTGTTTTGCTCGAATTTTTTTGCCACTTTATGAAGAGCACCAGGTAATAAAATATCATCACTATTTACCCAGCATACAATATCACCTGTTGCTTTGTTAAATCCTTTGTTGATTGCCGCACTCTGTCCACTATCCTTCTCGCTAACCCAATAACTTAACCTGTGCTCATATTTCTTTATTATTGCCACAGAGTTATCGGTCGACCCCCCGTCAATGATAATGTATTCGAGATTTGGATAGTCCTGTTCAAGAACGCTGGTGATGGTCTCTTCCAGGTATATACCCTGATTATAGGAAGGTGTAATAACCGAGAATTTTGGTGTACTCATTGTTTTAGTGTTTCATACACCTGCAGATACGTTTTTGCAACATTTGCGGGAAAGTGTCTGGTTAAAGCTACTTCTCTGGCATTAGCACTGAACAAATCCTGGAGTTTTTCATCCTTTGCTAAAATCATGATTAGGTCAGCGAGCTCACGTATATCATTCTTCGTGAACAATGCGCCGTTTTCATTGTGAGTGATCATGGAAGGGATACCGCCTATCCGTGTGGCGATGCACGGCACCCCGACTGCCATGGCTTCCGCTACACAATTTGGACTGTTATCCATCAAGGTGGGAAGAACAAAGATTGTTGACTGTTGCAATTCCTGTGCAACCTCAAGTGGGGTTTTAGCTCCAAGCCATTTAACATTAGCCTGCAAGTGTAATTGTTGAATCTCATTTTTTAGAAATTCGGTATAGGTAACCTTTCCGGTACCAATAATTTTCAAAACGATCGAAGGGATTGCTTCTCGCACGATGGCCAGTGCTTTAAGTAGGTCTTCGATACCCTTCCGTTTGTTTATCGATCCCACAAAAAGAAGTGAAAGTTCGTCTGGCCTGCGCCACTGCTGTTTAAAAAACACATTGTTCATTGCTTCAGGCAAATTGAAGATGACTGCATTTCTGTTTACGCTCTTAACAAAATCGTAATCGAAGCAGGTGCGGCAACCGAAGTATTTAGCGTGTTGCAGTGCCTGACGTTCATACAAAACTTGAATATGCCCGGCTAGGCTGGGCTCAATCTTGATGTATTCAGCTATAATACCCTGAATGGAAACAATGCACGGTATGCGGGTGCGTAGTGCAGGTCGGAAGTAACCTCCCTCGGTACCATGAACATGTAATACGTCAGGTTTTATTTGATCTATCGTTTTAGCTGCCTTTCTCTGAAAAGATAAATAGCCGGTCAGCTTATCAAACGGCAAGTATTCAGGAAAACCACGATCTGTGAATGGAAAATTATACTTGATTACATGAAATACGATCCCGTTTTTGATAATTGTCTGACTGTGCGAAACCAGTGGGCTATGAGTAATGATGTGCAGGCTGATCTCCTTTTCCTTCGCCAATGCCTCCGATAAGGTGTGTATCCATGAAGAACTATGAATTGTTACCTCACGGATCAATTTAATTTCAGGCAGCAATTCATAAATATTATATTGGGCAAGCCAGGCAACTTTTATCACGGTGCAGTATTTTAATCACTCAGCACAAACAGTACTGAATTAATCAAGGTTTAGGTCGCAAAGGAATTTGAGGCAGGCTTCCTTTGGTAGTATAAATTCGAAATGAGCCCCAGATACATAAACTGTATACTTAACGAATGCTTTTCCCAGATGACCTCTTGGGTCCAAAATGGTACAAACCAGAAAAACGAGACGATAACGAGCAGCTTCAATATGTTATTTTGAAGCACGTTTCCTGTCCTAAGTGTTGACCACAATTTAATTGCGTTTCTAAATAAGAAGACGAGAATTATGAGGTAAATGAACGTTCCAATAATACCCCTGTGAAACAGACAGGTTATAACAAAGTTGTGAGCGGTAGCGATCGTGTCCGGTAATCCAAAATGATAGAGATCTACATAGCCCACACCGACGGAGGAATGCTTTTCCCAAATATTCAGGGCAAATTCCCGGGATACTGAACGCCCTTTATCCCACTCAGGATTATTTGTGTCCAGAGCGAACATTATTGTCTCTGAAATTTTCTCTAGTGGGTCATAACCTTTTTGCCTAAGGATACCGCCAAATAATAAGTAACATAGCCCGATAAGGACACCCATACTAAGCAACTTCTTAAAAGCTCCGATTCTGCTTCTCGAAAAGAGAAAAATGTATGACATTGTGATCAGCATGATCGAGAACAAATTGCCACGGTGGAATGTAATAATAAGTTCTACGTAGATACCAAGTATAGCAGCGGTGTAAATTCCTTTTTTCCAAACCACTGTTTCAAGATCTCTGAGATATAAACTAAATGCATATACAAATGGGGTTAGAACAGCTGGGGAAACGGTTTCCTTCATGCCGATGACGTCAAGACCAACCCTTATGTCCAAGTCACCGAAAATGACCCTCCCAAAAAGGAAAGAGAATAATAAATAGGCATTAGTGATAATTAACACGATCGCTCCCCAGAACGCGGTGAACTTGAGCAAAAGAATCGTTTTATCTGTTGTAATTCTAAATGTCAGCAAGTCAATCAGTATAAAGAAATTGAGGGTGCAGAGAAACCATGAAATCTGCCAGCCAGTATTAATCGCGCCCCAAGATCTTAATAACTGAAAACTTTCGAAAAACAGGTATAGAAAGCAACACGCCACAATGATTCCATTGTTTGTCCTTAACACATCTAGATTACTCTTCACTTGATAGAGATAGCAGGCGATGACCCAAAGAATAGCAAGATCAATCCATCGCACACCGAGAAAAGGCACACGATATAGTGACTGT
>JBGTIL010000360.1:0-2308 GCA_041745695.1 Chitinophagaceae bacterium
ATAACCTCCAATTCTTCGAATTCGGAAAAACCTACCAGTCATCCGGCACCGGCAACTATACTGAAACAAATCACCTTTGCCTTTACACAACAGGGCTGCTGAACGAAGGAGGCTGGAAAAACAAGGGAGCCAGTACCGATATCTACCAGCTTAAAGGAGTTGCTCAAAGTTTGGTGAATGTTCTCGGCTTGCAGGCAAATATTGTTGACGCTAAAGACGGAAGCGAACACCTGGAGCAGGCACTCACATTATCAATCAACGGCCAGGTAGCTGCCAAACTGGGCAGGGTTGCAGCAGCAACCGCCGGCAGGTTTGATGTTAAACAACCCGTCTACTTCGCCAATTTCGATCGGAACCTGGTTGTCGGTGAAGCTCTGAAAACAAACATCAGGCATCAGGAAGTTCCTAGATTTCCCGCGGTTGCGAGAGACCTGGCCGTAGTAGTAGCCCGCCATGTGCCATTTAGTGCACTTCAAAACTGCATTACAGACCTGCAGCTATCCAAACTAACCCAGGTACAATTGTTCGACATTTTTGAGAGCGAAAAGCTTGGAAAGGAAAAAAAGTCGCTGGCTATGAACCTTACTTTTTCCGATAGCCAAAAAACGCTCACCGACAAAGAAGTAGATGGCTGGATGAAAAAGATCATGGGCGCACTGGAACAGACCGGTGCAGAAATCAGAAAGCAATGACAGTAGACGCGCAGTTTAATAGTTTGCACGAAAAATTGCAGCAACTGCTGAAGCACCAGTCACGGCTGATGAGAGAGAATGAATCTTTGGAAGCAGCACTCCGGCTCCAGACGGAGGAAACCGCGAAAGCAAAAAACAGGATCGCAGAACTTACAGAGCAGGCAGCTATCCTGAAGTTGGCCGCCGGTGACATGAGTGACAAAGACAAAAAAGAATTCGAACTTAAGATCAACAGGTACATCAAGGAAATAGAAAATTGTATTGCTTACCTGGGGCAGTGACCGGGAGAAGCCCGGTCAGGACCACTTTAATAATTACTACCACTGCGTTCGATTTACACCATAAAAACAGGCTTGTGAAAGACGAACTGATTCCTCTTAATTTACTTATTGCAGACCGCACTTATCGGATACGCATTTTACCCGCCGATGAAGAGGTAGTGCGTAAAACAGCCAAAACCATTAACGATAAACTCGTTGAGTACAAAACCGCGTTTGCCGGGAAAGACATGCAGGACTATATAGCCATGGTGTTGATCTGGTTTGCCACTGCACAAAATGCCCCCATCACCAATGAAGTAAATCTAGACCATGTAAGCGGCAGGCTTCACACGTTGGAGAAGGCACTGGATGCGGCTTTGGAAGAGGGAAACAGAAGAGTAACTGGTACATTGTAGGCGTGTTGTATCTTCGCCACGCTCAGTTTTAAGTGCGGAAGCTTTGTCTTCAACCCAAAAATCATCAAACATTAAATAACGATTGAATGGAATTCAACTTACTCACACTTATCATAGCTATAGTTACAGCGGTAGCCGGCCTTATAGCAGGCAAAGTGATTTTCGCAAAAGACACTTCTAAAAAAGTGGAAGAGGCCGAGCAGCATGCGCAGCACTTATTAAAGGAGGCCGAGTTGAGGGCCGAAACGATTCGTAAAGAAAAAGAACTGTCTGCTAAAGAACATTTTGTTCAGCTTCGTGCAGATCATGAGAAGGAAGTCCTCGAACGCAACCGCAAAGTAGTAGAAGCAGAAGGCAAAATTAAATTAAAGGAACAGGGCTTGACCCAGAAAACAGAGCAGCTCGACAAGCAGCTAAAAGAGAACGACACTGTAAAGCAAAACCTCAATCGTCAGCTGGAAGTAGTGTCTGGCAAACAGGCAGAGCTGGAAAAACACCAGGAAGAGCATGCGCGCAGGCTGGAGAAAATTTCTGGACTGACCGCCGAAGAAGCAAAAGCACAACTCATTGAGGGATTGAAACAGGAAGCCCATTCGCAGGCGCTTGCTATTCAGCAAGAAATCGTTGACGACGCCAAGCAGAAAGCCAATAAAGAGGCTCGTAAGATTGTAATTCAAACCATTCAGCGTACCGCCTCAGAGCAGGCTATCGAAAATGCTATTACTGTTTTCAACCTCGAAACCGATGAGATCAAAGGACAGATCATTGGTCGTGAGGGAAGAAACATCAGGGCTATTGAAGCAGCTACCGGTGTAGACCTAATAGTTGACGATACGCCCGAGGCTATCATCCTGTCGTGCTTTGATCCGCTACGCAGGGAAATTGCCCGCCTGAGCCTGCAGCGCCTGGTGTCTGACGGACGTATCCACCCTGCCCGCAT
>JBGTIL010000361.1:0-4073 GCA_041745695.1 Chitinophagaceae bacterium
AAAGCGAAATATGATTTCTTCACCCGTGTGCAAACACCCGAACTCGCAACCGAGATTACGCTCCAGCCCATAGACGAAGTAGGCGTTGATGCTGCTATCATCTTTTCCGACATCCTGGTGATACCACAGGCTATGGGACTGGAAGTAAAGATGGAAGAATTTAAAGGTCCTTCATTACCTAAAACCATCAGGACAATCCAGGACATTGATGCACTAAATACCGCAGACGCTGCCTTTCATTTGAAATACGTTACAGACGCCCTGACACTTACCAAAAAAGAACTTGCCGGGCGTGTTCCGCTCATTGGCTTTGCAGGTGCACCCTGGACTATTCTCTGTTATATGGTTGAAGGCAAGGGCAGTAAAACCTGGGATGGTGCCAAGCAGTTCGCTTACACGCAGCCTGAGCTGGCGCACCGCTTATTGCAGAAGATCACCAATATTACTATTGATTACCTGAAGGCCCAGGCTGCTGCTGGCGCCGACATTGTACAGGTTTTCGACAGCTGGGCCGGTGCACTCTCACCGTCCGATTTTAAAACTTTTGCCCAGCCTTATTTACTGCAGATCTCTGATGCTGTCAGTCCGCATGTACCGGTAATTCTTTTTCCAAAGGGCACCTGGCATGCACTGGAAGCACTCAGTAAGAGCAGCGCTTCGGGCATTGGTATCGACTGGACCATCACCCCGCAGCAAGCCCGCGCATTTACATCCAACAGCATTACGCTTCAAGGCAACTTTGATCCCGCAAAATTACTGGCTCCTATACCGCAGATAAAAAAATGGGTTAAAGAAATGATCGACGACTTTGGCACACGGTCTTACATTGCCAACCTGGGTCATGGTATAACACCGAATGTGCCTGTAGATCATGCAAAAGCCTTCGTGGATGCAGTGAAAGAGTATCGCCCTTCAAATCTTTAAAGATCAAAGAAGGATGCCGTTGTATGAACAATTTGCTGAAGATGACACTGACAGCGGGATTTGAAGCAGTGAAAATTAGCCAGGCTGCAACACTCTATTGAACTCCTGTTGCGTCGCTCACTTGTACCTCCGGTAACTTTACGCAGCATTGTGCGGCAGTCCTTCCGATGATCACTAAATGGCAAACATGCAAAACAACCCGGCACATAAAATAGGCCTTCTGGTACGCGACGAACAGGGAGTTACTGCAAGGGAAGCGTGGGTATCGTTTATACATGACTTGCAAAACCGCATTTGTGCTGACGTAGAAGCTGCCGATGGCAGCGCCCGTTTTTCAGAAGATGTTTGGGTACGCCCCGAAGGTGGTGGCGGTAAAACAAGGGTGATCGCCAGCGGAGCTGTGTTTGAAAAAGGTGGCGTTAATACATCAGTCGTTTTTGGTGCGGTTACAGATACGATGCGCACCGGACTTAAGATTGAGGGAAGCAGTTGGTTTGCCTGCGGGCTTTCGCTCGTACTTCATCCACTCAATCCTTTCGTACCTACAGTTCACTGCAACTATCGCATGTTTGAATTGTACAATGAAGCCGGTGAGGCAATGGACCGCTGGTTCGGTGGTGGTACCGACCTTACACCTTTCTACCTGTTTGCAGAAGATGCAGTGCACTTCCACCAAACCTATAAGAATGTTTGCAACGACTTTGATCCTGCCTTCTACCCCGAATTCAAAACAACCTGCGATAATTATTTTGTGAATGCGCACCGCAACGGCGAACGACGCGGTATCGGCGGCATTTTTTACGATTACAAAAGGGCTGATGAAAATCACGATACCCGTTTTTGGATGAACCTGGGACAGGCTTGCGGCAACGCCTTTTCACAGGCCTACCTGCCAATCGTTGAAAGGCGCAGAGCCGCACCTTATACAGCGCAACACCGCAACTGGCAGGAAATCAGGCGGGGTCGTTATGTAGAATTTAACCTGGTGCACGACCGAGGCACTTTATTCGGATTGAAAACCGGTGGTCGCACAGAAAGCATTTTAATGAGCCTTCCGCCTACTGTTCAATTTGCTTACAATTACCAGCCCGACCCGGGCAGTGCGGAAGACGAACTTTTGCAGGCCTGCCTTCATCCAATTAACTGGGTGTAGCTCTGTTATACTGTAGTTTTGCACCTGCTGCGAACTCAGGTGCCAATATAAAAGTTTGGCTCCAGAGAATATTACCAAAACGCGTTTCAATAAAGCACAGCCCATTATAATGATCTTAGTGAACCGGCCTAGAATACTCCGTCAATCTCCAGCCATCCGAAACCTGATAGCAGAAACAAGCCTTTCTGCCAACGATTTTATCGTTCCCCTGTTTATCATTGAGGGTGCCGACGAGATATCAGAAATTGCTTCTATGCCCGGCTATTACCGCCGCTCACTCAATCGCACGGTAACAGAAGTTAAGGAATTGTGGGGTTTGGGACTGAAGTCTGTTTTACTTTTTGTAAAACCCTTCGACAACGTAAAAGACAATAAGGGTACCGAGGCCCTTAACCCGGAAGGTCTGATGCAGCGAAGCATTAAAGCCATCAAAGATGCGGTGCCTGAAATGCTGATCATGACTGATGTAGCACTTGACCCTTTTTCCTCGTTCGGGCACGACGGTATCGTTGAAGATGGAGAGATTATAAACGACGCCACAGTAGAAGTGCTGGCAAAAATGAGTGTAAGTCATGCAAAGGCAGGTGCTGATTTTGTAGCCCCCAGCGATATGATGGATGGCCGTATAGGTGCTATCCGCCAGGCTTTGGAAGAAAGCGGATATAACAAAACAGGCATCATGGCGTACAGTGCAAAGTATGCTTCCTGTTTTTATGGGCCCTTCCGCGATGCCCTTGATAGTGCTCCGGGATTTGGAGATAAAAAAACCTACCAGATGAATTATGCCAATCGCCTGGAGGCAGTAAGAGAAGCTCAGCTGGATGTGGCCGAGGGTGCCGATCTTGTAATGGTAAAACCTGGACTCGCCTACCTCGACATTGTACGCGAAGTGAAGAACAGTGTACAGGTGCCGGTAAGCGTGTACAACATCAGCGGCGAATATGCAATGATCAAAGCAGCTGCAAAAATGGGCTGGCTTGATGAAGACAAGGCAATCATTGAAACGCTTACTTCATTTAAAAGAGCCGGCGCTGATCTTATCGCCACCTACTTTGCAAAAGATGCCGTGAAACTTTTAAATCTCTGAACCGGTTAAGAGAGTAATAATTTCGATTCCCCCAGCAGGTAAAACGCTTGCTGTGTTTTAAGAATATCGTTTACAAATGAACACTTCAAAAAGTCAACAGCTATTTACAAGGGCGCAGCAAAGTATTCCGGGAGGTGTTAACTCACCCGTGCGCGCCTTCAAAGGCGTAGGTGGCACACCACTCTTTATGCAAAGTGCTAAAGGTGCCTGGCTTACTGATGCTGATGGGAACAAATACCTTGACTATATCAATTCCTGGGGACCAATGATCCTCGGTCATGCTTACGATCCAGTGGTAAAAGCAGTGCAGGAAAAAGCCGTTTGGAGCACCTCATTCGGTGCACCTACCGAGCTCGAAACAGACCTGGCAGAACTGATAAAAAGCATGGCGCCCAATGTAGACCTGCTGCGCATGGTGAGTAGCGGTACGGAAGCCTGCATGAGTGCCGTGCGCCTGGCAAGGGGCTATACCGGCAGAAATAAGATCATCAAATTCGAAGGCTGCTACCACGGACATGCAGATCCTTTTCTTGTGAAAGCAGGGAGCGGAGTGGCCACGTTTGGCATACAGAGCGTGCCGGGTGTGACTCCGGGCGTTGCCGCTGATACCTTAACGGCTGCCTACAATAATCTGGATGCTGTAAAAACATTAGTGCAGGAACATAAAGGAGCAATCGCCGCCATCATCATCGAACCCGTTGCCGGCAACATGGGCTGCATCATTCCACAGGAGGGCTTTTTGCAGGGTCTGCGGACCATTTGCACTGAAGAAGGCATTGTACTTATTTTCGACGAAGTGATGACTGGCTTTCGCGTGGGACTGGGCGGAGCACAGGGACGCTATGGAGTAACACCCGATCTCACAACTCTCGGAAAAATTGTGGGCGGAGGTCTGCCATTGGGTGCCTA
>JBGTIL010000362.1:0-9534 GCA_041745695.1 Chitinophagaceae bacterium
AAAACTACATATGATCTTTTTCATGCTGGTGTTTTAATTAATTTTTTTCATGGTTTCAATGTCGGTCGTATTACTGTCGCGGATCAGTACAGAATCTGTCAGCAGCCTGTTCGTATCTGAACCGACTTCACCTGCCGGGGGAAGCGTGCCCGGGCTGGCGGCATCAGGAGCTCTAGTTTCTGAGCAAGAACAGCAGGTGACGACCAGCAGAATTACAGCAAGTTTTTTCATAAAAGCCATTTGCATCCAAAGCCTGCAACTTTTCTGCCACCCTATCAACATTACCATCACTGCAACTGAATGTAGTTTTTGCACCCGTTCTAAAATCCTACCTTTGCTGCTCAAATTTTTAGTGCAATGATTTCAGTGAATAATGTTACACTTTCCTTTGGTAAACGCGTTTTGTTCGACGAGGTGAACATTGCTTTTCAAAAGGGAAATTGCTATGGTGTTATTGGTGCGAATGGCGCCGGTAAGTCGACCTTTTTAAAGATACTTTCCGGTGAAATAGAACCCAATAAAGGGTCGGTAGATATCACACCCGGCGAAAGACTGGCTATTTTAAAGCAGAACCAGTTTGCTTTCGATGAATCCACGGTGTTACACACGGTAATGATGGGCCATGAAAAGCTCTGGAAAATAGCGCAGGAGCGCGATGCAGTTTACGCAAAAGAAGATTTTACTGAAGCCGATGGCATGCGTGCCGGTGAGTTGGAAGGTGAGTTTGGCGAAATGGGTGGTTATACTGCTGAAAGCGACGCAGGCACCCTGCTGGCAGATCTTGGCATTGATGAAAGCTACCACCAGCGCCTGATGAAGGATATCGCTTCCAATATGAAAGTGCGGGTGTTACTGGCCCAGGCGCTTTTTGGAAACCCAGATATTCTGCTGCTCGATGAGCCTACCAACGGACTGGATATTGAAACGATCGGCTGGTTGGAGAATTTTTTGGCCGACTACGAAAATATTGTACTGGTTGTTTCCCACGACCGTCACTTCCTGGACGCCGTTTGCACACACGTGGCAGACGTTGACCGTTCCAAGATCAAGGTGTTCACCGGAAACTATACTTTCTGGTACGAATCCTCGCAGTTGATGGCCCGCCAGATCAATGACAAAAACAAGAAGACCGAAGACAAGCGCCAGGCGCTTATCGACTTCATTGCCCGTTTCTCCGCCAACGCTTCCAAAAGCAAACAGGCAACTTCCCGTAAAAAAGCATTGGAAAAACTTAATATAGAAGAGATAGAGCCTTCTAACCGCCGCTATCCCGGGATCATCTTCCAGCCCCTGCGCGAAGTAGGTAACCAGATCCTGAACGTAGAGAACCTGAGTTATTCGGTTGAGGGTAAAAAACTTTTCGACAAGGTTTCATTCAGCATCAACCGGGGCGAAAAAGTAACCTTTCTCAGCAAAGACCCGATGGCTGTTACTACTTTCTTCGAGATCATCAATGGAAACATGGAAGGCAGCACAGGCAAGCTGGAGTGGGGTACAACTATAACCAAGGCCTACCTGCCACTCGAAAACAATGAATTTTTTACAAATGGGTTAACGCTGATGGACTGGTTGCGGCAGTACGTGCCACCACACGTAACTGATGCCGACGAGCCTTTTCTGCGTGGGTTCCTTGGAAAGATGCTTTTTAGTGGCGATGACATCATGAAGAAGACCAACGTACTCAGCGGGGGCGAAAAGGTTCGCTGCATGGTTAGCCGCATGATGCTGCAAAATCCGAACGTGATTGTGTTAGATCAGCCTACCAACCACCTTGACCTTGAAAGTATCCAGAGCTTCAATGAAGGCTGTATTACGTTCCCGGGCGTGGTACTGCTTACCTCGCATGATCATACCTTCCTGCAAACTGTGGCCAGCCGCATTATTGAATTAACGCCCAAAGGCATTATTGACCGGTTGATGACCTTTGATGAATACATGGAAGACAAACGTGTGCAAGAACTAAAAGAGCAGATGTACGCCACCAAAGGCGCCGTAGCTGCTTAGTTTCTTTCGAACATATACCTCCCGCAGGCAGCACAACTGCCTGCGGTATTTTTTTGCCACAGCAGCAAGGGCAAATACCTTCTTCGTTCTATCGATAACCGTAAAGCAACAGGCTGCAGGTGAAATTTACCTACTCAATTTTTTAGCATTAAAATGCCTTAAACGTACCTTCGGCCCATGCAAGATTACCTGAATGGTTTGAATGAACAGCAGCGAAAGGCGGTACTGCATACAGAGGGGGCTTTGATGATTGTTGCCGGTGCCGGCAGTGGAAAAACAAAGGTGCTCACCACACGCATAGCCCACCTGATGTCGAAGGGCGTAGACGCGTTTAATATACTGGCACTTACTTTCACCAACAAGGCCGCAGCAGAGATGAAAGAGCGGGTGGAGCATATTCTCGCCAACAAGGAAGCCCGCAACTTATATATCGGAACTTTTCACTCCGTGTTTGCCCGCATCCTGCGTGGTGAGGCCCACCGCATCGGTTATCCCAATTCGTTTACCATTTATGATACCGATGATGCCAAGAGCGTGGTTAAAACCGTCACTGCAGAACTCAACCTGGATGTACAGCACTACAAACCCAATGCGGTGTACAACCGCATATCGAGTGCAAAGAATGCGCTCGTAGGTGCTGCCGAATACAAACTCGATTATAACATTCAGCAGGAAGACATGCGGAGCAACCGCCCCATGATTGGCGCTATCTATGAAGCCTACCAAAAGCGTTGTTTTAAAAACGGCGCTATGGACTTTGACGACCTCCTTTTTAAAATGTATGAACTGCTGAAGACTTTTCCCGAAGTGCTCCATAAGTACCAGCACAAGTTCAAATACATCATGATAGATGAGTACCAGGATACCAACGGTGCCCAGTACGAGATCATCAAGTTATTTGGAGCAGCCAACGAAAACGTTTGTGTGGTGGGCGATGCTGCACAAAGTATCTACTCTTTCCGGGGTGCTACCATTCAAAACATACTACAGTTTCAAAACGATTATGATGCCGTAGAGGTGATCAAACTGGAGCAAAACTACCGGAGCACCCAGAGCATACTTTCCGTGGCCAATGAGATCATCGCTAATAATAAGGGACAAATTCCGAAAACACTGTTCACCGAGAACCCTACAGGAGAGAAGATCAAACTCGTGCGCACCTCAACAGATAACGACGAGGGCAAATTTATAGCCGATGCCATCCAGGAACAAAGGCTCCGCAATCATTACAAAAACAAAGACTTTGCATTGCTGTACCGCACCAATGCCCAGAGCCGTGCGTTTGAAGAAAGCCTGCGACGGCACAACATTCCCTACACCATTTACGGGGGCATTTCCTTCTACCAGCGCAAGGAAATCAAAGACTATATCGCCTACCTGCGTTTGATTGTAAATCCAAAAGACGAAGAAGCCCTAAAACGCATTATCAACTACCCGGTAAGGGGGATTGGTAAAACTTCTATTGACAGGGCTGTACTCAATGCCAATGAGCAGAACATCTCTATGTGGGAAGTGTTGGAGAATGGCTCCCGCTACGGCTTTAAAGCAGGCACCCTGCAGGCCATAGATGAATTTGTGCTGATGATCCGTTCTTTTAAAAGTATGCTCGAAACTAAAAATGCCTATGATATTGCCTTCCACATAGGCAAGCAAACGGCATTTGTGAAAGAGCTGTTCAATGATAAAAGTACCGAGGGCATGCAGCGCTATGAGAACGTGCAGGAACTGCTGAATTCTATCAAAGAGTTCACTGAAACACCTTCCAGTGAAGAAAGCGGCGAGGTGGGCGATAAAAGCCTTAGCGCCTATCTGCAGCAAATTGTGCTGCTTACCGATTCCGATCAGAAAGATCCCCAGGCCGATACCGTCAAGTTAATGACCATCCATGCTGCCAAAGGGTTAGAATTTCCGGTAGTGTTTGTAGGAGGCTTGGAAGAAGGCTTGTTCCCGAATGCGATGAGCCTGAATACCCGCGAAGAGTTGGAGGAAGAGCGGCGTCTGTTTTACGTGGCAATCACGAGGGCGAAGGGGCGGCTCTACCTTTCTTATGCCAATACCCGCTACCGCTTCGGACAGTTGGTGCAGAGCGATGCGAGCCGTTTTATTTCTGAAATTTCCGAACAATACATTGACAAGAGTTTTGCCGGCGGCGGCGTAAAAAATCAAAGTGCCGGTTTTGGTTCCAATGCTTTTGAAAGGATGAAGGGCTCTTTTGGGAGAGCCGAGCCGCAGGAAAAGACCTTCGTTTCTACATTGGCTGCCAATCCGAAACAAAAAGAGGTAAACCACACACCCTCGGCTAATTTTATTGCCGGCGATATCACCAAGTTAGAAACAGGCTCTAAAGTAGAACATCAGAAATTCGGTTTTGGTGAAGTGATCAAGCTCGAAGGCTCCGGTCATAACCCCGTAGCAACCATAAAGTTTGATCAGAATGGGGAAAAGAAGATCATGCTGAACTATGCGAAACTGATGATACTGTAGGAAAGACCTGTTAGAACGCAGCTACATTTACTCAATGGCACCACCTATATAAAGCAGGAAGTTTAGTACGCCGGCGCACCATCAACGCGGTGTTTTTGCCAGCCTGAGCCTGTTTATTTACTGGCTCTTTTTCCTTTTTGTTATAGAGGATGTATACAGAGTAGCTCTCATTGGTGTTGTGTTTGAGCTGCTTTGGCTGCCCATGCTGTGTTTACTCCCGGTTCTTCCGCTGCTCGCGGTTTGGCAGGTCGCAAGATCGTTTCAAACGAACCGTACACTTCCGGTATGCTCTCTGGCATTATCCGGTGCAACGCTTATTCTATTCATTATAAAAAACACATGATTTTACCGGCTGACCAGAACTCTTTTGAGAACACTATGCCGGTGCCAACACAAGCAATGTTACCTAGTTGAATGACTTTTGCCGTGCGCTGGCCGGCCAAACATGCGGAGCAGTTGGGTTTGCCTTGAATTTTTGGCTCTACCTTTTGCTTTCAGGGGCAACTATATATGCGTTAGATAGTAGTGGTAAAATTAAACCAAAACACAGCAAAAAGAAGCTCTAGCTAAATAGGGGTCCGTTGACTTTTATTGAAGTTTTTAATGATACAGATTGATAATTAGTTAAAGCGACAACTAACCACATTAAGGTTTTAAATTCATAATTGTCAATAAAAAATAAGAAGGTTATACACAAGTTTATTAATTTTACGGTAACATACTCACCCCCCTTCCCATTTGAACAGGGCGCTCAGGGTGGGTTTTTTTATGTATATGGCTCAAATACCGTATTCTAAGCCGCACTTAACATATAAGGATCAATTACAAACTTTAAAGAGTAGGGGACTTAAAGTCAAATCTGATTCAAAAGCACTGCATCTTTTACAAAAACTAAGCTATTACCGTTTGAGTGGATACTGGTATCCCTTATTACAGGACCCAAAGCAAAGTCACGTCTTCAAGCCAAATGCAAACTTTCAAACAGCTTTTAAACTCTATAGGTTCGACAGGGATTTACGGAGTTTCATCTTAAAAGAACTGGAAAAGATTGAGGTCGCGGTTAGAGCGCAAATGGTTTATACACTATCATCATATAAGGGCGCTTTTTGGTTTACTGATCCAGCGCTGTTTTCTAAGGGTGTACCGGCCCCTTATAAACTGGACACTTTTTCAAAGGTAGTTGAGTAGTTTTTAGTAATCAAAAGGGTTGGATTAATGTATTGGTCGTACACAGCTTGTGGTGTTCTTCCTGCAAGCGACCCGTGCCTTCGCTTTTGGTTGTACCATTTGTAATAGCGGTCGATAATAATTTGCGCGTGGTAGATGGAATCAAACTCGAAGCGATCGATCACTTCACGCTGCAAGCTGGAGTGCAAGGCTTCGATGTAGGCATTGTCCTCTGGCGTTGCCACATGTGAGAACTCTTGTAGGATCCCTTTTTCTTTCAGGTACTTTCGTACAACACCGGCAATGAACTGAGACCCATTGTCATTTCTAAGGCTCATCCCTTCAGCTTTGTATTCCAGCAGCATGAGCGACAGCATTACCAGCACATCACCTTTTCTAATACCTGGTTTCATCATATGGATCAACACCTTTCTGGAGTAAATGTCCATGACCGTTAAAAGCAAAACATTCCTTTTCCACCCGTGGATGTGAACATATTTGATGTCCATGGACAGGTATTGCAACGGCCGGTCCGCCTGCGGACTTCTGAGACGGATAAAATTTCGCTTGAATGGCTCGGGTCTGATCCGCTTTCCATATAACAGCTTGTATTCCTTCATCAGCCTGTAAACCTTCTTGTGGTTGATGATCCAGCCAAGATCACGGAGTTCACCACTCATGTTGCGATAACCATAGCAGCAGAACTCCTGGTGAAGCGTTTTTTCAATGTCCTGGACCACTACCTCATTCTTAAGGAGTTCACCATGTTGGTTTACACTGTGCGTACTTGGTCTCATGCCTCTGGTGCCTCCGGATCTCTTGTAATAGAAGCTACTTGAGCTAAGTCTCGACCAGCGCAGTGTAAGCCTTGCAGGAACACCCCTGTCGACATACTCTCTCACGAGCCCTTCAGCCTCCGCTCGTAAGCCTCGTTTTTTTTTAAGAGCTCAGTCTTGAACTCCAATTCCAATGCTTGGTTGCCAATAATCTTTTTAAGCCTTGCGTTCTCTTCTTCCAAAGCCCTGAGTGCAGGATCTATTTTATGATACTGAGGTTGCAGCGACGATGGTCCGCCGGTGTTGAACTGTTGCTTCCAGCGAAGGAAAACGCTGTGCGATAAATTATGCTTACGAAGCGTCTGAGTGACGCCCTGCTGCTCGGCGTCTTGAATGATTTGAAGTTTCTGATCTACAGAAAATGTACGTCTCGACTTTGACATAATCCTAAATTTAAGTGACTAAATTGATTTGCAATTTTAGTCCAATCATTTAGGGGGCTAGTACAAAGATATTACTTAGTAGGACCAAAGCAACAAATCATGAAACTAACAAAAGTGCTTAATGTTCACTTATTATTTAAACCTCTCATGTTCTCTCCTCCTGTAGTCTTTGTCTTCATCTAATCACATTCATTTAAAACGTCGCTTCAGTAGAGGTAATCAGGCTATTGAGTTTTTGTAGCTGTATGCATTCTATTGAGCTAGACCACATCTATTAACCAAGTCATTACGTCTACACAGCTAGTGATCTCTACTTTGAGAATCACAGTGGTGCAGTATGCGCACCTGCGAATAAAAACAAAAACTATGTCTAAGCCAATAGGCCTTGTTCTTCTCATGTTTTCATTTATCTGTAACGTCAGTGGGCAAACGCGGGTTGAAGCAGAGAACTGGAGTGCCATGAGTGGTGTTCTGACTGAAAGTACATCGGACGTGGGTGGCGGGATAAATGTGGGATGGATAGACCAGGGCGACTGGTTGGAATATAGTATCAATTGCGCAACCACCGGTAGTTACAGGTTAGATCTAAGGATAGCTTCAGGAGGCGAGAATGGCCGAATGCAAATTAAGAATGCCGCTGGAACAATCCTTACGACTGTGAACGTTCCGTTTACATATGGGTATCAAAACTGGCAAACTATAAGTACTTATATTCCTCTTACACAAGGAACTCAAACCATAAGATTGCAGTCATCTGCGGTTGTTGGATGGAATCTAAACTGGTTCGAAGTCTCTACTAATGTCACCTCAAAAATTCAGGCAGAACACTACACTGCAATGAGCGGTATACAAAAAGATTATGCCCATGGAGACGGAATCGACAGCTGTGTGAATTTCATTGATTTAAACGATTGGATGGAATATTCATTCGATGCACCTCACCCTGGGGTATATACAGTTTATGTGAGAGCATCAGCTCAAAATCCTGGCGCGCAATTGCAGATACTAAAGGGTGGTGCTTTACTGGTTACAGCACCTTTGCCCAATACTGGCAACTATCAGGTTTGGGCAACAGTTTCCACCACTGTGAATATAACGACAGCAGGCATTCAAACACTTCGAATCCAGTCGTCAGCATCTGCCAACTGGAACTTTAATTGGATGGAGTTGGTTGCTCCTCCCGCTAGTACTGTTGTAAATGATCCGCCTATTATAAATTCGGGACCTGATCAAACAGTCATCATACCTTCCGGTGCACTGACGGCCAATACCATTCAGCTGAGTGGATCTGCCACTGACCCGGATGGAAATGCTCTTACATACAGTTGGACAAAAGTATCGGGACCTGCAGCAGGCTCAATCACAACTCCGTCTGCATCATCGACGACTTTTACTGGAGCTGTTGAAGGGATATACATATATCGGCTTACTGTTAGTGACGGAATAGCATCCCCCAGCGACGACGTTAGCATTACGGTCGAGCCAGCTCCTGCTGGAAGTGGCTGGTCTCTTTTCGGCAATGCGCTTGCCAATTCTGCAACTCAATTTTTGGGTACCTCAAATGTTCAGCCTGTTATCTTGAAAACTAATGGTCTTGAGCGGCTCCGGATTGCAGCCGATGGAAAGATTGGCATTAATACAAATGCACCTGTTAATGCTTCAATCGACCCCATTCTGTCGGTCAATGGAACTGTATGGGCAAGAAGATTAAAGATTACCCAAAGTACTTGGGCAGATTTCGTTTTTGAGCCTTCTTACAAGTTGAGGTCCCTTAGCAATCTCGAATCATATATTAAAAAGAACAAACACTTGCCCGGCGTACCGTCCGCGTCAAATGTAAAAGCTGAGGGACTCGACCTAGGCGAAACTCAAGCAATACTTCTAAAAAAGATTGAGGAATTGACACTCTATGTTATCGAACAAAACAAGACGATAATAAAAATTCAGAGTGAGCTGAATGCGCTAAGAAAGAGAGCTATAAAATAAGCAGAGAACACAGGTCTGAAAAATTTGGCCCTGGCAATAAAAATGATAGTGCATCATAAGAACAAAAAAACTTACAATCGGAACTGTGTACGAGCCCATTAACGAAAAAAGCAAGTCTACCGCACCACCTTATATGTGGACGAGCCTTGTGCTAATCGTTCTCTCGATGCCAGCCTATTGTCAAGGTGACACTAATGTTCTCATGAAAACTGATACAAGCGAGATGAATTCACTTTTTTCGCTGTTTTCAATAAATCAGTTGAATGAAAAATTTTATGCTAAGACGAATGAAGAACTAGCTCTGTTGAAAAAAAGCTTGGCAATAATTAATTTTCCCGTGAAAGATTCTTCCGTTTTAACTAAGACACGGGATAGGGCAAATTTCGTCTTTGCGAATAAAACTCCAAAAAGGGATGATAAATCACGTTCCAGGATTGTCGGGGCGTCACGAAAGTTGTTACGATTTGATGCGGGTTCTGTCAGCTATAACTGGAGTTATCGATCAGGATTGCAAACCTCATTCGATGATTTGTCACTTTCGCAACACATGATTGTTGCAACAGCCGATTTTACAATACTGGACAGACTGCCTTTAAAGACCACTTATTTCGGAAGAGAAACGAATTCTTTGTATTTCCAAAGCTACCGTGATTTAAGAGTGGACGTGGATATGG
>JBGTIL010000363.1:0-2262 GCA_041745695.1 Chitinophagaceae bacterium
CGCTATAAAGCAAATGCACGATGGTATAGAAAAAGCCGTTGCTGCAAAAGGGTTCATCGTTTCCATCGAGTTTTTAGATGCAGCGGCTCCAGGGGCTTTTGAAGTAAACGTACATCACGAAGGCTGGACAACCGCAACAAACTGGTCGGCGGCAACCCCTAAAACGCTTGCTCACGAAATGCTTCATTTACTTGCCTTCCCGATAGATCGTTACAATTACATCGAATCGCACGCAAAGAATGAGAACATGCTCATACCCGACCGTTTGCACTGGTTCAGGGTACAATTGGATAAACCGCCGGGCTTTGATAATCCGCAATCACTCATGGCTTCGGGCGATCATCCGCTGGATGATGATGTGTGCACGGTTGCAGGCCTGGATGTGAAAACTTGTGTAGCTTCAAGGCGAAAAGCAGCTAAACCTTAAAAAATGTTGATTGATAACCTGATAAACAGTGCCAGAACCTGCAACCATATCACCGCAAAATCAAGCTACCTCCGCAGCGGTTGCCGATCAGGTATTGCCTGTTCAGAAAGAGTTAACACCAGATAAAAACCTGCTCAACCAGTTCTCTATCCAACCCAAACTGACTGTTGGCGCACCCGATGACCCATACGAAAGAGAAGCCGATGCCGTTGCAGACCAGGTGATGCGCATGCCGGAGCCAGGTTTCATCCAACGGAAATGTGCCCATTGCGAAGCGGAAGAAAAGATCAACCGCAAAACGCTTTCTGAATCTATTACGCCCTTTATCCAAACCAAAAGTGAAGGGAATGCTCCAGTAAGTAAGGCGGTTGCTGATGGAATAAATTCCTCCCGCGGAAGCGGTTCATCGCTTGATGGTCAGACACAATCGTTTATGGGCAGCCGCATAGGAAGCGATTTCAGCAGCGTAAAAATACATACTGATAACAAAGCAGTACAAATGAACCGGAGCTTGAATTCCAAAGCATTTACGGTTGGTAATGATGTTTATTTTAACGATGGGCAGTATCAGCCGGGTTCATCCGCAGGTAAACATTTGCTGGCGCATGAGCTGACGCATACGGTACAGCAGGGTAATGGTATTGACAAGAAAATTCAACTTACAGTAGATGAAGTGGTAATTAATTGCGCAGATCAGCAAATATACTTTTCTCATGATGGAACCAGTACATCTTATACATTAGATCAATGCAACGTATCAGATGGAACTTATGACGCTGGCGTAACACTTGGTCCCAATAGTGTTGATTTTGACCTTGGTATAACCCCGCCGGATACCAGGTTCGATTTTCATTACAGCATTGCCCCGGGTCAGCCTGCACCCAATACATTTTTTGCAGGGCAGCAAAGGGTTAGAATTGTTTGCACCAATAGTCCCGGTCTTGCACCTGGCGGAGGTACTTATCACTTTAGCGCTTCCCACATTACAGAAGACGAGTACCGGAATCTTACAGGAGCTTCGCCCGATTCATTACCTACTGGCATAATGGTGCCGCTCGGCAATATTTCAAGTGGAAATAGTGGAGCTCCTATATCATCCGTGGTAGGCCCAGCGGGCTTTGGGGCCAGTTTGGGATATTCAACCCCGTTCTCCTTTTTACCGTCAAATTCTACAGGCATATTGTGGACACAAGGACATACTTCCATTTGGGCAAATCCAGAAAGTGCGTTTCTGCCCACTCTTCGCGGGTATCGGGGTGCACTCTCAACTTATATGGGTGAAATGCTGCCTGGAAGTTTGGGCAGAAATTTTACTATCAGGCTTCATGAGGGTGTGCCGGGAAGCTTTGCTACCGATACTATTTTTCCGCTAACGCCTGGAGAGCAGAGCTATCTATATGTTACACGAAGTGAAGCAGAAGCTGCAGCATTTGCAACAAGACTGCGTGAAACACAATATGGAGGAGAATATACGTATAGCCCGCCAAGATTCACCGCCGATCCCGTTTTAGGAGAAGTAAGGCCTACCGAAATGGAATTGTACGAAATTCTCACAAGAAGAGGCCGTGCGCCAATGTGTACAAATAATTGTATTACAGTGCCAGGGGCGGAAATAGATGCAGCAATTGGGGGGCTTCCACGCACATCCAGCGGAGTGGATGTAAGAACAGGGGCCGGATCTGACGGTACGGTAGACCCGCATCACAGAGGTAGAGGTAGATTGATGGGTGAAGCCACTTCTGAAAGCCCGCTTCCGCCCGGATTGCAGCGTCTTAATTTAACAGCAGGGGCTACCAGAAGCATGTTTGTGATAAGGGGTGCTGGAGGTATTATGC
>JBGTIL010000364.1:0-2789 GCA_041745695.1 Chitinophagaceae bacterium
TAAATATGAGCAGTGCCGTACCGGCAACAAAAGGTAAGAAGGTGGACCGCGCCACGATGATGAAGTCACTGGATCGCGTGCTGCGTCAATGGGGCGAATACGGAGGAAAACTGATAGTAAATTATGCCATATAGCGGGCACGTCCGAGGTGTTCTGTAATTAATCAAGCTGACTCCCTTCAGTAAATCCAGGAATTATAATTCCTGTTAGCGCGCTGTTGCTTCCATTATCCAAATGCCATGTGCCGGCACTTTCCAGGAGCCGCTCATGGCTCTTGAAGTACCGTCCATTACATCTTTCAGTTGTTGGTTCGCCCCCACCCTCTCTTTATAACGCAACGGATCCAGGGTTCTTTCTTCAGCAGCTGTGTTCATCACTACCATGATGGTTTGCTCGTTGTTGTACCTGAAATAAGTGTATACGCCATCTTCCGGAACAAACTGCATCAGTTTGCCCGTTTTCAAGGCGGAAGATTGTTTTCGGAAGTTGGCCAGCTTTTTAGTGAATGTGAATATGGAATCTTCACCAGGAGTTCTTCCTGCGGCCGTAAACGCATTCTTCGCGTCGCCTTTCCAACCTCCGGGAAAGTCCATCCGCACCAAACCGTCCGGATTTGCAAAACCTTTCATGCCGATCTCGGCGCCATAATACCACTGAGGTATGCCCCTGCAGGTAAGCAACCAGCCAATGCTCATAAAGTATTTCTTTCTGTGCTCACCGATCGTTGAATAGAAACGGCTGATGTCGTGGTTATCAAAAAAGATGACATTTTGCATTGGGTCTTTGTACACGAAGTCCTGGGCAAGCGTTGTATACAATTTGTTTACGCCATCGTTCCATCCAAAATCTTTAGTCATGGCATCCTGTATTCCCCACAGCAGTTGAAAATCGGTAATGCCGGGTTGATTGCTTTTGTAAGGAATATTGTAGTTATTGCGCACAAAATAGCTTTGATTGGGCACCCCGTGTACCCATGTTTCGCCGAAGATGGTGAGCTTTGGATACTCATCAAGCAAAGCTTTGTTACAACGGTTCATGAACTGCAGGTCGTTATAGGCATAGGTATCTACGCGCCAACCGTCTATGCCGAATTCTTCTACGGTCCACAAGGCGTGTTGAATTAAGAAGTTAGCGAGGTAGGGATTATCGTGATTGAGGTCCGGCATGGAGGGAACAAACCAGCCGTTGCTCATTTTATTCTTGTCTGATTCACTTGCATAGGGGTCAAAGAGTACCTGGTCTTTGTAAGTGGTATTGGTGTAGGTTGGCCATTGGTGAAGCCAGTCGGAAGTAGGCTGGTCTTTCACGAAAAAATGTTCCAGGCCAACATGATTGTACACGGCATCCTGCACCATTTTTAGTCCGCGGGCATGCATCGCATCTATCAAATCCTTATAGGCAGCGTTTCCACCGAGGCGTTCATCGATTGTATAGTGATCTGTAAACGCATAGCCATGATAAGACGCGCGCGGCATATTGTTCTGAAGCACAGGGTTGAGCCAAAGGGCAGTGACGCCCAATTCTGCAAAGTAGTCGAGGTGATTGCCAATACCCTGGAGGTCGCCACCGTGCCTGAAGTACATCGAGTCGCGACTAAAGCCCGCATCCAACATGCCTGCAACTTTGTCGTTTGCTTCCGTGCCATTCGAAAACCTGTCGGGCATGATGAGGTACATAAAATCTGAGGAAGTCACACCCTGCGCATAAAGGGTTCCATTGCCTTTTCGCTTTGGTTTTAATTCAAAAGTTTTTGTGCGGCCGGCAAACCCGCCACCCTTGAAGGCAAACTTTACTTGTTGGGGTTTCGCTGCTTTTGCTATTTGAATGTCTACAAATACATACCTCGGATTACTTACCTTATTTACTTTCAGTATGCTAACGTCCGGCGATGAACTCGTTACAGATACAGTTGCAGGTGAATTGGCAGCGCCTGCATTCGGGAGATGGAACATGAGCTGCACCTTCCCGTTTTTCATGCCTGTAAACCAGTGGCTCGGGTATACATTGAGGCCGCTTTGTGCAGCAACGACCGCCACATTCAGCAAAAAGATCAATAAAAATACAGGGCTTTTTTTCATATTATACAGAGCGTTGTTCTTCGATTTTCAGTTCGGTTACTTCCTCATCTGAGACGTAGGTATCTTTCTTTTCTTTGATAAGCAGGTAACAGAGCACACCTGCAATAATCATGAGAACTCCTCCAATCTGCACAGCAGCCATGCGGTTATTATCCAGCAGGTTACTCATGATCCAACCGAAGAACAGCGAAGCCAGGATCTCAGGCAGTACAATGAAAAAGTTGAAGATGCCCATATACACACCTATCTTTCCTGCGGGAAGGCTGGGCGCAAGCATCGCATAAGGCATTGATAAGATGCTTGCCCAGGCAATACCAATACCTGTCATAGACACGTACAGCATGTATTTGTTTGAAACGAATGCAACGCTGATCAACCCAATCGCTCCCGCGAATAAGCAGAGAGCATGTGTTAGTTTTCTACCGAGTTTGTTAGCGATCGATGGCAGGATGAACGCGAAAATAAAAGTAACAACATTGTAGAAAGCAAGGGTTAGTCCGGCAAAATCCCTTCCATCGCCAAAAGCGGGATCCGTGTCGCTGGTGGCTCCGAAAATATTATAGGCTACAGCGGTAGAATAATAAAACCACATCAGGAACAAGCCTGGCCAGGTGAAGAACTGTACGAGTGCGATGGTTTTCATCTTTGGGGGCATGTTGGCGATAGCGCTAAAGATTTCTCTTGCGCCAGCAGCAATGCCACCCCCTCCCT
>JBGTIL010000365.1:0-6394 GCA_041745695.1 Chitinophagaceae bacterium
AGCAGTAAAGAGAATAATTGCCTTCGAATACAATTTGATGTTGCCGGTTACAGACTGACCAGTTTCAACAAAGTAAGAATTGATCCTGCTTTTGAGCTCTGAATGGAAAGACTGGGAAACTGAAGCGAACTTAGGTGTAGTCATGTAGCGCGAGGTTATCGAGAGCGATTGAATATTTAAGAATCTATCAAAGTCAGGTCTCTTCCAGAACAAGGGCGTCGAGGTTTCGGATGCCAATACTTTTCTGGGATGTGAATCCTTCTGCAAATTGTACACCAATCCTCTTTCCCAGAAGCCTGGCTCTCGATGCCAGGGCTACCATAAAATCTTCACCAGAAATGTAAGTCTGTGGTTCCTTTGACTCGGTGTTGTGAAATTGCGTCTTATACGCCTTTATAGAATCCATGCGCTGTGCCCAGACCTCAGAAACATCCAGGATCAAATTAGGTTCATAAAAGCGGTCCTGGATATAGTGGAGGAGCTGTTTAGGTCGCCATCTTGACTGCTCAACTCCATGCTCGTCCTGGGTTTTCACCTGTTGAAGCCCGGATAGAAAACAGGCATCGTAAATTAATTTGCCTCCTCGTCCATGATCCGGGTGGCGGTCATCTAAAATATTGCCGATCACAATTTCCGGTCGGTATTTTCGAAGCGCTGCTATTAATACAAGTTGGTGGGCTTCGTCATTCACAAAAAATCCATCCCGCATTTTAAGATTCTCCCGAACGTGCACACCCATGATCTGCGCGGCTAGCGCGGCTTCCTCATAACGGCTGGCAACAGTGCCGCGCGTACCTAATTCTCCCTGTGTCAGATCTATAATTCCTACCTTCTTCCCTCTTTGGACTTCTTTAATTAAGGTGCCTGAGCACCCAAGTTCCACATCGTCCGGGTGGGCTCCAATAGCCAAAACATCCAATTTCATTCTTCGAAAGCTTAATAGTGCCGCAAGATACTTGCTAAGGCCCGGAAATGGAGTGGTTGAACCGAGTTTTGTGCTTTACCAGCTTCATTTTAACAGCTACTCCGTCCTTTTACAACCGTGTATAGATCTCGGCTACCCGGAAAGCAAATGCGACAATATTTCCTGAGCTCCTACAGCTTAAGGGGGAAAAGTAAATTACGGAAAGGCAAAAACGATTCACCCGCTGGGATTTCAGCAAGGCTTCAGGGAGTCCGGGAGACGGAGGGGCGATTTGGGTTGTTATACCAGATACCATCTATCTCGCGCACGATGGTTTCAATCTGTCGGTCGTAGGCTTCCTGGGTGTTGTACTCTTGTTTGAGGGTACTACCGAAGAAAAAAGCTACTGTCTGGTACATACGGGCATTCAGGCCGCCTTTGTACTCTTTAATGATATTGTAGCAGTTATTTCCTGTCTGACGGTTGATCAGCTTCATCAGCACCTTGCCCTGGTACACGGAGAGGTTGGTAAGAGGATCAGAGAATCGCTGTTTTAGTTCCTTTTCCCGGCTCTTGATATATTTTTTCTGGTCAGCCTTATTTCCCAGGCTGTCCAGGTGAATGGCGACATCGTTAAGCGTGGCACCAGCGGTGCGGGCGTAAGGATAAGTTACATAAACAGCGTTGCGTAAGCGATTGTACTTTGCAATTTCCTTTGCCAGCTTTGCCGGTGGGAGCTTCGAAACATATACCATTTCAAGCTCCCGATACGGAAGCAACTCACCGTTGTAACTGATCACATTCACTATGAGACTGTCTTTCGGGCCCCAGGAAGCATTTTTAGGGGTGATGTCCTGTGCCCGCAATGCGCTGCTCAATAAAGAAAGGGTCAAAAAGCAATAAAAATATTTAACCTGGGGGTACACGGCTCTAAAATACACCAGATTTTGAATTGTACAAAGGAAGTGGTGTCACCGGGAACGCGATGTTCACAAAACATTAGATTCTCGCGGTGCTGCTGCGATTCATCCTTATCCGGCGTGCTGTCGCCATTATAAAGCCCGTCACCATCAGTATCGTGCCTATCCAGAGCAGGTTGATAAAGGGAAACTTATAAGCTTTTAATGTAACGTATTCCATAATTGAGTCAGATTCTTTCACGCCAACCTCCGCCTGTTCTCCGTTCACTTTTTGCAACTGGAGCACCAGGCTCTCTGCCATGATGGTATCTGGGTACGACATCAGCGCGCCTCCCTTGTTCACAAGCAGAAGCTCGCTGGTGTAAATAGATTCGCTTTTAGCAAACACCTTAACTGTTGCAATTGTGGCACTGTCCTCAGGGGAAAAACCAGCATTTGGAATGTTCTTGCGGGAGGTAAGTTTCTCAACAACTGCAAAGCCCTTTGAGTAAAATACCGTATCACCCGCTTTAACGGTTTCATTTACGAAAGTGGTAGTATCCACTTCTTTTTTGGTAGGGTCGGCCAGGGAAGTGATATAAGTGAATACATCGTAGTTCCAGTAATGTTTCGCATCAGGATTGGCCATGAGGGCTTCGTTGCCCTTGTAATTCACGAAAGCATTCGGCCTAAGCGTGAAAGCCTCTTTGGTTGTTTTGTCTTCAAATTTAATATCGTAGAACCAGAGCGGCTTCTTAGGGTGGGAGGCATCCTTTTCGTAGGTAACCCAGAACTTACCCATATCTGTGCGTACGCCTTTAATGAGGGTGGAATTTTCGCCCGGCTTCTCCTTACTGTCTTTGCCTAAAGGCGCAAAGATGCCACTCATGTTATAAGAGATCACTTCTTTTTTGGCAGAAGAAACCAAAATACCCAGGAGCATAAGACCAAATCCAAAGTGTCCAACGGAAGCGCCTGCAATATTCAATTTGCCTTTCAGCCCCACCCAGAGGTAAGAAAGGTTAGCCACTACAGCATACACACTGCAGGCGATGGCCATCCAGATGGCAACGAGGTATCCCATGCCGTATTCCAGGTAATTAATGTCGCCCCAGATAAATATTGCCGAGCTCACAAGGGCGGCAATCAGTGTTGGCCACATCAGCTTTGCTATTACGTAACTCCGCGAGGTGGCTTTATATTTCAGGTATTGCGTAACAGCAGTGAGCAACGCCAGTATGATGGCGACATATATCTGTATACGGTTGTACGTGTGCGCTGTGTCTTCACTAAACGCAAGCGGTTTGAAAAGTTCAGTGCCTTCTCCTGCAAACAGTCCTGCGATTTTATTAAATACCGGCAGAGAAGTCATGGTAATGATGCTCAGGGCAGATAGGAACAGCACAAGCGAGCCAATAAACATCCAGAACTCGCGACTGGAAGCTTCCTCTTCCTTCGCTATGTGAGGGATATGTTTATAGCGGAATGCGAACAGGGCAAGGGCGGGCACACTCAACACGCCCAGGAAAAACAGGAGCTGCCGGGGCGCAATTCCTTCACCTGTAAAAGCATGGACCGAAGTTTCCTGCAGTACACCGCTTCTGGTTAAATACGTGGAATACAAAACGAGTAAAAAAGGAAGAACAAAAAACAGGAAAGTAGAGCGCAGTGCATTCCCTGTTGATCGGTAAATCACCAGCGTATGAATGCCCGCAACCAGTATCAACCAGGGTACAAGCGAAGCATTTTCTACCGGATCCCAGGCCCAGAAGCCGCCGAAATTCAGAGACTCGTAAGCCCAGGCGGCACCCATCATTACGCCCAGACCAAAGGCGCCTGCGGCAAACAGTGCCCAGGGTAGCGCTGGCTTTGTCCAGCCCTTGTAATCTTTGGTCCATAGACCCGCAATGGCAAAGGCGAAGGGAATCAGGCAGGAAGCGAAGCCCAAAAAGAGCACCGGTGGATGTATCACCATCCAGTAATTCTGCAAGAGGGGATTCAGGTCGTTTCCATCAGTAACCAGCGAAAGATAGTCGGCGCGAGAAAATATGGGTGCCTCTAATTCATTGCGCAGCAGGGTGAAAGGGTTAGACCCGACGTGTGTTCCCCAGAAGGTGAAACCAACGATCATTGTTGCCAGGCAGAATTGAACAAAGCTCACCACTGTCATTACAGGTGCTTCCCACTCGCGCTCTTTCTTTATAACTACCAGACCGAGTATACTATGCCAGAAGGTCCACAACAAAAAACTTCCTTCCTGGCCTTCCCAAAAACAGGCCAGCAGGTATTTCATTTCCAATGCCTTGCTGCTGTGCTGCCAGGCATATTTATACTCGAATAAATGATTGGAGATAATGTAAAACAGGATGGCAAAAATGGAGATAACAGATACTGTCTCCATCACAAAAAAGATGCGGGCTAGCCTACGCCACTGCTGTTTTGCAGTGATGTCGTTTTTTGTGGTGCTGAAAAAATAGCTGACGGTGGCGGCGAGTGAGGCTATAAAAGAAAGAAGAACAAAAAAGTGTCCCAGCTTCCCGGGTAAAAGATGTTCGCCTGAAAAATCCATTCTGTATTAATATTTGTAATCTGTTGTGGCACCATTCTGACCAGGCAGGTTTTTTCCTGCAGCCTTCATGTCGTCCTTATACTTCGACGGGCACTTCATTTGCAATTTGGTACATTCGAAAAAACCATCGCGCATGTACCCATTCAAATCAAGACCTTCACTTTTTTCGATATCCGTGGGCTTTGCGTTGGCGTACAATACCTTCGAACGTTTGCCGTCCTGATCAATCGCGTAGAAAACAGTCTTATTTGGATCCTTAAGCTGATCATATTCAATAGGCGTTGCTTTGTCTAGCTTCACCTTTACAACAATGAACCCTCCTTTACGTTGTGCGGCTGAAGAAAAAGTTTCGTACGTGGTAAGGTCTTTAATGAAAAAAGACATGCCTACAATCCCTGAAATAACCAGGACGAGGAGAATGATGTGCGTTTTTTTCATACTGTTTGCTGTTGCACCGCAAAGGTAGCGCAAAACGGAGCAGGCAAATAGATTCAAAGGTTCCATTTTCCTGCACGAACGAGTTTTCACATAACAATAATGAGGTGGCACACCGTCGATTTTGTAACCCGCATAAACGGGTTTAACTTGCAGCGCTTTAACCTACTCCCTCTATGACCGACTTATCCCTCTTTGATCCTAATGGTGCGGGAAATCCAAACAATAATATTTTCGGACTGCCTTTTACCGAAGAAGAGGCCCGTTTGGTGATCCTTCCTGTGCCCTGGGAAGTTACTGTCAGCTTCGGTTCAGGTACAGCCAGAGCCGCAGAGCAAATTATGCGAGCCAGCCTGCAAATCGACTTGTTCGACCCTGATGTTCCCAACGGATGGAAACAGGGATTTTTTATGAAAGACTGCGATAAGAAAGTATTACTTAAAAGTGATTATCTCCGGAAGGAAGCAGAACTCTACCTGGACTATACGTCAAAAGGCGACCTGGTGGAAATGAACGGGTTCATGTGTAAAACACTTCGTGAAGTGAACGAAGGAAGTCTGTTTTTAAATAACTGGGTGTACGAACAAACCAAGGCATTACTTGATAAGGGCAAGTTGGTAGGGCTTCTTGGCGGCGACCATAGCACGCCCTTCGGTTATTTTAAAGCGATCGCTGAAAAATGGGGCGCGTTTGGTATACTTCAAATTGATGCACACTGCGATATGCGCGAAGGCTATGAGGGGTTTGTTTATTCGCATGCCAGCGTCATGTACAATGCGCTCAAAGAAATTCCGGAGCTCACCAAACTGGTGCAGGTAGGAATCAGGGATTACTCGGAAGGAGAATGGAATTTCGTACAGCAAAACAGCCCGAGGGTGAAAACTTTCCTGGATCGCGACATCCGGTGGCGGCAGTATGAGGGAGAAACTTTCCGGAGTATTGTTGATGATATTATCAGCCAGCTACCAGAAAAAGTGTACATCTCTTTCGATATCGATGGTTTGGATCCGAAGCTGGCACCCAACACCGGTACACCCGTGCAGGGCGGTTTTGAAACTGAAGAAGTCTATTATTTATTTAACAAGCTCAGGCAGTCTGGCAAGCAGGTGATAGGTTTCGACCTCAACGAAGTGAGTACCGGTGAAACAGGATGGGATGCCAACGTAGGCGCACGGGTACTGTTTAAAATGTGCAACCTGCTTGTGGCAAGTAACCCAGTTGTGCATGCATAAGCTCCCGGTAAAGCTCGACGGAATTGAACGACGCAAATACAGCACAGGACTGCTGCATATCGCCGCCGGCTTTTTCCTGATCATTATTTCGGGCATGTATTACCCGCCCGGGGCAACGAGTGCGGCCAAATGGTTACCGATACTTTATGGAGTAGCATTATTAAGCCTTATTTATGGGTTCTTCAGAAAAAAACTCGATCCTCCTGCCCGCTTCAACCACTGGGTGAGGTTACTGCAGTTCCTGACCTTTTCCGTACTTTGTATCAGCCTGGTTTCCGTAACGCCGGCGATAAAGTTGGCGCCCCTTGCCCTTTGGGCTATCGTGATTTTGTTCTTGATGTTTACCGAGCGCAAA
>JBGTIL010000366.1:0-4900 GCA_041745695.1 Chitinophagaceae bacterium
TTAAAACCTTCTGTGTCGGCGAAAAAGCGGCTGCCTGGATCCGTTGTCCCAAGGGTTACAGTGAGAAACAAACCCGTTGAAAAAGGAAAGCCGAAAGCCATCATGAAGAAAAAAGAGTAACCCGGTAAACCGGTTCCCGCAGCACGTTTGAAGATGGGGGAAGAGCGCATCAACAACAAGAAAGATCAACCTTAAATAAAAAAAACATGAACAACGAGCAGCCTATTATTGTGGGTCTCGACATTGGAACCACCAAAATTGCTGTGATTGCGGGGCGAAAGAATGAATGGGGCAAATTGGAGATCCTTGGCTTTGGCCGGTCTAATTCAAGTGGTGTAAAACACGGACAGGTACTGAACATTGATGAAACCATCAAAGCCATCCGGCAGGCGCTCGATAACTGCTATGCATCCAACCCAAACCTGGAAGTATCGGAGGTTTATGTAGGTATAGCAGGGCATCATATAAAGAGCCTGCAAACCCGCGGTGACATTGTACGACATGATACAGACAACGAGATTTCGCAAAAAGAGATCGACCAGTTAATTGCCGATCAATACAAAACCTACATCCCTGCCGGCGACCAGATCATAGATGTGATTCCACAGGAATACACAGTTGATAACTTTCAGAATATTCCGGATCCTATCGGCTACGGTGGTGTAAAAGTGGGTGCGAATTTCCATATCATTACCGGCGATAAAAACGCCATCCGTAACATCAACCGTTCCGTAGAAAAAAGCGGTCTCACTACCAAGGATTTGGTATTGCAACCGCTGGCGTCTTCCGCTGCGGTAATGGCCCAGGAAGACATGGAAGCGGGTGTAGCAATAGTAGACATCGGTGGTGGTACTACCGATCTTGCTGTTTTCTGCGAGGGTATTTTAAAGCATACTGCAGTGATTCCGTTTGCAGGCGAAAACATCACCAACGATATAAAAACCGGTCTGGGTGTACTCAAAACGCAGGCAGAGCAAATGAAAGTGCAGTTTGGAAGTGCCCTTGCCAACGAGGCCAAAGCCAATGCCTTCATCACTATTCCGGGTTTACGCGGAATGCCTGCCAAGGAGATCAGCGTAAAAAATCTCGCCAATATCATACAGGCACGCATGAGCGAGATCATGGACTTTGTGACCTACCATTTGAAACAAGTTGGTCTTGACAGTAAGACACTCAATGGTGGCATCATTTTAACTGGTGGAGGGTCGCAGTTGAAACACCTGATCCAGCTGACCGAATATGTGACAGGATTGAATGCGCGCATTGGACTGCCTACAGAACATCTTGCTTCAGGACATATAGAAGAACTGGCTAAGCCAACTTATTCTACCTGTTTGGGGCTGATCTTAAAAGGGTATGATGACTACGAACACAACAGGAAACAGTTCCACCATTCGTTTTCAAAAGTGCAGGTGCCTGAAGGATTAAAAAATGAATCAGAGATTGAAATAATAAGCGGAGATATGAGTTTAGAGGAAGTAAACATTTCAGGAAGAAGAGGGATGTCGGGTTTTTGGGGCAAGTTTAAGAACAGCCTCATAGACATATTCAAAGAAGAAGAAGACCATCGTCTATAGAAGTAACTGCTTTCCGTTCACTCATAGCAGATCGTGTCCTGAACTTTCTGTCAGATGTGCCGGGTCATAAATTCAACCATCGCTGATGTAACTAACCATTGCATTGGCGTAAAACAAACAATCATGATACATTTTGATATTCCGAAAGAGAAGTCATCTATAATAAAAGTAATTGGCATCGGTGGTGGCGGAAGCAATGCCGTCAACCACATGTACAGCCAGAACATCGAAGGCGTCAACTTCATCATCTGCAATACAGATGCCCAGGCTATCGCACAAAGTAGTGTACCGAATAAAGTACAGCTTGGCCCCCACCTCACACAGGGTTTGGGTGCCGGCGCCAACCCGGAGATAGGGCGTCAGGCTACCGAAGAAAGTCTTGAAGAATTAAAAGGTATGCTGGAGGTGAACACTAAGATGGCTTTCGTTACTGCCGGTATGGGTGGCGGAACCGGAACAGGGGGAGCACCCATCATTTCTAAAATCTGCAAAGACCTTGGCATACTTACCGTGGGCATTGTTACCACACCCTTTGCATATGAGGGCAAGAAACGACAGATGCAGGCCGAAGAGGGTATAAAAAATCTGAAGCAATACGTAGACACGCTGCTTGTGATTTCCAACGATAAGTTGCGTCACCAGTTTGGCAACCTTAAAATGCGCGACGCGTTTGCGAAAGCCGATAATGTGCTGGCAACAGCAGCGAAGTGCATTACAGACGTGATCAACAGCACCGGACAAATCAACGTTGACTTGGCCGATGTATGCACTGTAATGAAAAACGGTGGTGTCGCTATCCTGGGAAATGCAGCTTGCGAGGGAGAAGACCGGGCACAAAGAGCAATTGAGGAAGCACTCAATTCGCCGCTGTTGAATGATAATGATATTCTTGGTGCAAAGTGGATCCTGATCAACATCAATTCATCAGAGGGCGATCATGAATTTACAATGGATGAAGTAGAAGTGATCCAGAACTACCTGCTAAGTCATGCCGGTGAAAATACGGATGTGATTCTTGGTCTTGGTTACGATAATACGCTGGGCAGCAAATTAGGTATTACACTCATAGCCACAGGTTTCGAACATAAAGATCCGTTTACCAGGAGAGAAGCACCGAAGGCAGAACCGCAGCTGGAAAGCAAGATACTCATGACACTTGGTGACGAACCGGTGCGTGCCACTGCCGAAAGACCTCTTCAGCAGGCAGACCCGATGGCTCCGACACTGGTTGATGAAATTCCGATGCCGCAAATTAAGGATGCACAGATTGATCTTCCTTTTATTCAAAGTAAAAGAACAGTGGAATTGGAAGCAAGTGAAAACGAACCGCCCGTTCACCTGCAACTAAAAGTAAAAGAAGAAGAATCAGAACTCGATAAAGAAAAAAGGGAGCTCGAGGCAAAAAAGCAACAATTAAATGATAAATTTGAGCAACTGCGTCAAAACATTCTAGGATCGTCCAATCCGCAGCAGCCATCCGGCACATCATTCCCTTCGCCTGCAGCGTCGGGTAGTTATCTTTCTAAACCATCCAATATTTACGCAGCGTTCAAAGCTGAAGTATCTACTTCAAATCCTGCAGAGAAACCGGTTCCGGCACCCATTGTAAAAAGTGAAGATGAAGAAACCTTCGACATGCAGCTGGTGATACGGAGCGACAATTCCGCGGCGGATGTGCCCATGGCCACGCAAACTCAAACACCGGCAAGTACCCAAGCTGATGAACCTGCTTTGCAGGACGTGGCAGAGGCAGAAAAACGTAAAGCCGCAGACAGACTTCAGAAGTTACGTAACCTGTCGTTTAACATTAATGCGGCTGACCCGAATAATGAGTTTGAAGCAGTGCCGGCTTATATCCGCCGCAATATGGAATTATACAGTAATTCATCTTCGGTTGAAAACTTCTACAGTAATTACAGCGTCAATCCAGAAGGTTCTTCAAGTGCTACGATCAGCACTATTAATACATTTCTGGACGGAAAGAAACCTGACTGACGACGCATTGGAAATAACGCGAACTGATTTGAAGATTAACCCCAACTTGCCGTTGGGGTTTTTTGTGCAGGAGCTATGACCGATGTTTCATGTACAATCAATGAGGAGCTATGCAGACTCAACAGTTTGAAAAATATTATTTTCTAGATTTTGATAAAAGCAAAGTCTCTCTGCGATATGCATTCTTCAAGTAGTCATGTTATCTGGGTAGCGTGTACTGTTGTGCAACAGCAGACTTAACTTTTGAATGCAGATGCAGGTAATCTACATCTAGCCCCGAACGTTCTGCGGGTGAAATTGAGGCTGGGAATGTTCCGTAGCAGCAGTTGTTTTTTCTTCAAACAGCTGCTCATAAAGTGGACTCTCGGTTTTCTTCCACTTATCCCAAAAAGTAAAATACAATCCATAGTTGTATCTGAACTGCTTATGATGCAAAGAGTGATGGGTTGCACCGATCAGCCATCTTCCAAAAAAATTTTTATGAAATCCTTTTGGATAAAGCTCGATATCGAGATGATTGACTACTGAACTAAATGTCATCAGCGTTAGCTGTAGTATCACCATGTGAAGATGCATAGGTACAATCAGTAATAGCGCGGGTAAAAACAACGCCTGCAAAACCCCTTCCAGAGGATGAAAAGAGAACGCTGTCCATGGAGACGTTACGTTGCTGTCGTGATGCACCTTGTGCACAATGCGGAAGACAGACGGATGGTGCATCCAACGATGCAGCCAGTAATAATAGGTTTCATGCAGCAGCATTGCCACGATAAAACTCACAGGCATCCACCATAATGGATAATCGGACGCGTTGATGTATATTTTAGTGAATCCCTGCTGCCACAATACGAGTAGGGCGGCACCGGTAAGGGCAAATAGCAGGGCTGTGATGGTGCTCCATTTCACCTCACGCTTAAACTGTCCAGGTTTGCAAGCACGGCTGTTGATCTTACGCAGTGCAAACTTTTGCGGAAACCACAGATAGAAGATGCCGTGAAAGAGTCCTGCTATTAGAAGATACCTCCCTATAACCACGGCGAATACAACCACCACTGCAATCAAAAAGAAAAGAGGTTTACTGAAATCGGGTAGTATCATGATCAACGCTTGATTAAAGGTAACAACGAAATACAAAGATTGTTCCCCTGCCTGTGAAAGCACTTAGTCAGCTTGGATCAACAGGCGCTCCACTGGTTTCTTCAGCTTTAAAAAAAGACTGTGTTTTGCGATTGGCGCCGCGAGCACACAGTTGGTTCTCACAAGATGGTTGTAGCACCACAGGTAAATAGTTCAATAAAAAACCAATTTGCGGTACCTCCGTTGCCGTT
>JBGTIL010000367.1:0-2683 GCA_041745695.1 Chitinophagaceae bacterium
CAAGCCATGCTAGACGATCCCTCCATCAAAGCTATCATGTGCGCGAGGGGAGGGTATGGGCTGGTGCGGATCATTGATGGTCTGAACTGGGATAAATTTCGTGCACGTCCTAAATGGGTGATAGGCTTCAGCGACGTAACAGTGCTGCACAATCATATACACACGCATTGTGCCGTGGCCTCGATACATTCGAAAATGACCAATAGTTTCCCTGAAGACCTTGGAGTAGCCGATGCCATGCAACAAAAGACCATAGAGTCTATCAGGGATGCCTTGAGTGGCAGGAAAATGGTATACAGTGCGGTACCGCAATTTCAAAACAGACCAGGGTTTGCTGAGGGTGTGTTGACAGGAGGAAATTTAAAATTGCTGGAAAGTCTTTCAGGTACTCCGTCTGATATCGACACCCGGGGCAAGATCCTTTTTGTGGAGGATACGGGCGAATACCTGTATAGCATAGACCGTATGTTTTGGAACTTAAGACGAACAGGCAAACTTAGCGATCTGAAAGGCCTCATTGTAGGTGGGTTCGTTATGAAGCCTGATGATGCAGGTGAAGAATTTGGCAGGACCCTGGAGGACATTGTATTGGAAAAAATCAAGGGCCATACTTACCCTGTATGTTTCGGGTTTCCGGTAGGACATCAGCGTAATAACTTCGCGCTCAAATGTGGCGTGCCGCACCGGCTTTCCGTTGATGCCGGGGGCGTAAATCTAATTGAGATAACATGAGAAAAGTTCCTCCGTATTTGAAGAAAGGCGATACAATAGGGGTGGTGGCCCCGGCCGGATTTATGGCACTTGATAAGATGCAGGCCTGCATCGCGGCACTCGAAGAGTGGGGCTATAATGTGGTACTTGGCGCTACCACGCAAAGTGAGTCGGCAAACTATTTTTCGGGTACTGATGAACAGCGGATTGCCGACCTCCAGCCTATGCTCGACGACCCGGCCATCAACGCAATTCTTTGTGCCCGCGGGGGATATGGTATGACCCGTATTATCGATCAGCTGAATTTCCGCAAGTTTAGGAAATGTCCGAAATGGATCATTGGGTACAGCGATATCACAGTGCTGCATTCTCATATCTTCTCCAACTACAAGATCGCCTCTTTACATGCGCCAATGGCTGCAGCGTTCAATGATGCTGACTTTAACGACCCTTACCTGCAGTCGCTGAGAACCGCCCTGGAAGGCCAGGGAGCCACCTATGAATGTCCATCACAGCCTCTCAATAAACAAGGCTTTGCAAAGGGCGAGCTGACAGGTGGCAATCTTACTATGCTGGTTCACCTGCTGGGAACTGTTTCGGATGTACGCACAAAAAATCGGCTGCTTTTCATTGAAGATACCGGCGAGTATTTGTACAATACCGATCGAATGCTGTGGCAGCTGAAACGTAATGGCAAATTAGACCGGCTGGCAGGGCTGATCGTGGGTGGCTTTACAGACATGAAAGACACGCCCCGTCCCTTTGGAAAAACCGTTTATGAGATCATTCATGACCACGTAAAAGATTTCGATTACCCGGTATGTTATGGCTTTCCGGTAAGCCATGAAAAAACAAATTACGCACTCGAGATCGGCGGTATTTACACATTACAGGTTACCCCCGCAGCTACGCTGTTGGAACAAATCATCAAATAGGACATTGTGCAAAGAGAATTTCAGAAATCACGTTAACCTAAGCGACAGGTTATCATTTTACTTCATTAAACATTTTAGTTGAAGCACCTGGCTTATACAGGACTGCTGAAATTTTTTCCTCATTCTTACTGTGTGTAGGGAACTGCCTTCAGGATTGAATCGATTGCATTGCCGTATGCAGGAAATTGCGTGAGGTTATTGTGCTTTCCCTGCGGAAGCCGTACCAACCTAACCTTTGGGTTTTCCTGTACCAGCTTTTCCGAATGGCTGAAGGAAATGATGGCGTCATCAGTGCCATGAAATATAGTTGCCCCTGCTTTAACTTTCGGAAGGTAGGAGTGGATGGGAAACGTAAACTTCATCAGCAGGCTAAAGGGATAAATCGGAAATTTGCCGGTTGCCACCGCCGGCAAACTGTAATAGGGTGTTTCTAAAATGAGGTGTTTAATTTCTTTGCCCCCTGCCAGTTGTGCAGCAATACCGGTGCCGATGGACTTACCGTAGATGATAATATCAGTTTCCTTAATTTGTTTTACAGCCAGGCTGTAAAGAAGTGCCGCATCGGCGTACAATCTTTCCTCCGACAAAGCGCCGGTGCTCTTACCGAAGCCCGGGTAATCCATCATCCAAACCTCAAAGCCCCTGTCGGTGAAGAAATGCATGTAAGCCGCGTAGCGCTCAACATTCTGCATGTTACCATGAAAATAAAGCACAATGCCCCTTCGGTGCCCGGCAGACTTAAATTGCAAAATACTAAGGTTGCGTTGATCCAACGATAGATTCAATTCTTGGTATGGCTGGGTGAAGCCGTACACGTATGTCTGCTGCAGCGGCTTTGGATGAAAAAAAATGAGGTCCTGGAAGAAGTAAAACAAGGTACCCACCAGTAAATAAGTTAGTACCAGCCAGCCAGCAAGTTTCAGGATCTTTCTCTTCCGGCTGTTCATGTTTCGAATGTCTGTAAAAATTGACACAGGAACGATCACTGCTCCAATTAAGTTAGTACTTGTTATAATGCCGCCGGATCCGCTGCGACA
>JBGTIL010000368.1:0-3069 GCA_041745695.1 Chitinophagaceae bacterium
CTCCTGTTGCTCCCTTTGCATTCCCTCGCTCAACCCTTCACGCCTGTCGAGGTGTCGCGGTGGAAAAAACAAGCGACCCAGGTATCTATTGTCCGCGACGGATGGGGCATACCGCATGTTTATGGCACTACAGACGCCGACGCCGTGTTTGGACTGTTGTACGCGCAATGTGAAGATGATTTTAAGCGCGTAGAAATGAACTACATTGAAAAGCTGGGCCGCCTTTCAGAAGTGAGGGGTGAAGAGGAACTCTACAACGACCTGCTCATCAGGATGCTGATAGATTCTACCGAAGCAGTAGCTGATTATAACAGAGCAGAACCGTGGTTAAAGAAACTGCTCAATGCCTATGCAGATGGCATCAATTACTACCTCCACAAACACCCTGAAGTAAAACCTGCTTTGCTGCTACGCTTCAAGCCGTGGTACCAGCTCCTGTGGACTGATGGTAGTATTGGCGCTATCAACACGGCAGACATTACCACAACCGAGCTCAAAAATTTTTACTCCGGTGAGGCACATTCCCTCTCCTTCACACCCAAACCAACTGATCATCAAACAGGTTCCAACGGCTTTGCCATCGCACCTTCTAAAACTGCATCGGGCAACGCCATTTTATACATCAACCCCCACGTTACATTTTACTTTCGCCCGGAAGTACAGGTAACCAGCAAGGAAGGTTTGAACGCCTACGGAGCGGTTACCTGGGGACAGTTTTTCGTGTACCAGGGTTTCAACGACTATTGTGGATGGATGCACACTTCTGCGAATGTAGATGTAGCTGATGTGTATGAAGAAAAGATCGTTAAAAAAGGCGGTGCTTATTTTTATGAGTATGAGAAAGGATTGAAACCGGTAAAAGAAAAAAAGATTACTATTCGATACCTGGATGCAGGCATGCTCAAAACAAAAACCATCACTGCCTACTTTACACATCACGGCCCGGTGATGGCACAGCGCAATGGAAAATGGATGAGTCTGAAATCATACAACCGCTCGGTAACGAGTTTAAAGCAAAGCTGGCTGCGTACGAAAGCAACCGGTTTCGAATCATACAAAAAGGTCATGGACCTTCGGGCAAACACATCCAACAGTACTGTGTTTGCAGACAACAAAGGAAACATTGCCCTCTGGCATGGCAACTATATACCGGTAAGGGATAAACGATTTAACTGGAGCAAAGAGGTAGATGGAACGATAGCAGCCACAGAATGGAAAGGATTACATCCTGTTTCCGAAACAGTACATATTTACAATCCACCTAACGGTTGGATACAAAACACCAACTCCACTCCTTTCACCGGGGCCGGAAGCAATAGTCCTAAACGCGATAACTATCCTTCCTACATGGCGCCGGATGGCGAAAATTTCCGGGGCATTAATGCACAGCGGGTGCTTGCCCGTGAAGCCAAATTTACACTCGAAAAGGTGATCGAGGCAGGCTATGACCGGTATCTCTCTGCATTCAACCTCCTTATTCCGTCGTTGCTCAATGCCTACGAAAAAGGCCTTAGTTCCAACGACAGTACTATGATCCTGTTAAAGGAACCTATGACGGTTTTAAAAGGCTGGGATTATCATTCGGGCGAAACCTCGGTGGCTACAACGCTTGCTGTAGAGTGGGCCCAAAAGCTGGGTCCCGCCATCCAGCAGGTGTACATTGACCAGGGCGAAGCAGACCAGGTGCAAAAAACAACCCAGTTCGCTGTCACTGCAACGCCGCAACAACTGCTGCTACCGCTGGCTGAGGTTGTAAAAGAGCTGCGGGCAAAATGGGGTAAATGGAATATGCCCTGGGGTGAGATCAATCGCTTTCAACGGCTTACCGGCGACATTAGGTCAAGCTATGATGATAGCAAACCCAGTTTACCAGTAGGGTTTGCTTCTGCCATCTGGGGAATGCTGCCTTCTTACAATAGCCGTTACTACCCAGGCACCAACAAACGCTATGGTGTAAGTGGCAACTCATTCATTTGCGCCGTTGAGTTTGGACCACGCATCAAAGCGAAGTCTTTGCTTGCAGGCGGCGAAAGTAGTAACCCTGCCTCCAGGCATTTTACCGACCAGGCTAAGATGTATACAACAGGACAGTTTAAAGACGTATTATTTTACAAGGAAGATGTGATGAAAAGCGCCCAGCGAACCTATCACCCCTAACCGAGCGTTGAATAATGAGCAACGATCCACTACATGGAAAAACACTGGAGGCAATAGTAACGCAGCTCGTCGAGGAGTTGGGCTGGGAAAAACTTGCCAGCCGTATCCCCATCAAATGTTTTACTAACAATCCCAGTATAGCTTCCAGCCTGACGTTCCTGCGGAAAACCCCATGGGCACGCAAGAAAGTTGAGCTACTTTACTGTCGAACTATAGAAGGAAAAATTACTTAATATATGGTTTCCGCGGAGACAGTTATTGAACAGACAAAAAAGTGGATCATCGATGTGGTAGTGGGCTGTAATTTTTGTCCGTTTGCTGCCCGTGAAGTCAGGCGCGACAGCATCGAATATGTTGTGGTTGAAAACGCCACTACCAAAAGCGGATTGGAAGCGCTTGCCAGGGCGTTTAACAGCATGGACACAGACGAATCAGTTGAAACACTACTGCTCATCTTTCCGTCTGCGTTCGCCGGCTTTGATGCTTATCTGCGCCTGATCGACCTGGCGGAGCAGTTGCTGGCAAAGCAGGGATATGAAGGTGTGTACCAGCTGGCTTCCTTTCATCCCCTCTACCAGTTTGCCGGTGCGCCTGCCGATGACCCCGCCAACTACACCAACCGCTCGCCTCATCCGGTATTGCAGGTATTGCGTGAGCAAAGCCTCACAACCACTATTGACAATTACCCCGATACTGCCAGCATCCCCCGCCACAACATCAGCTATGCGCGCAAGCAGGGCCTGGCTGCAATGAAGGCGCTCAGGGAAGCCTGCATGCAAAACATTCCGGAGGGCTAGCAAAACAGCAACCAGCACAAACGCAAGAGGCCTATTACAGCAGACCATTTATAGAGCATATTTTTACACTATTTGATCAACCATTACTATTACCCCAAAACAAACTACATGAAGT
>JBGTIL010000369.1:0-2334 GCA_041745695.1 Chitinophagaceae bacterium
CGGGGAAATCAACCGGACCTCACCTTCATTACGAAGTGCGAAAGGGTGGTCGTAAACTGGATCCGGTTTACTTTTTCTACAATGACCTCACTCCACAACAGTTTAATGAGTTGCTAAAACGGGCCAAAGCATCTAACCAAAGTTTTGACTAGGCTGGTGAGAGAAGAGAAGGCAGGTGTGCGGTTAATGAAAGATCCCTTGTATTTTTAATGACACTTCACTGAACGCTTCGTTGAAATGAAACCTGCATGAGTGATCGATCTCAAATAACCTTCGATTTTTCTGACGCGGAAGAAGTGCCGCGGGAGGTCCTGTCTGGACAACCCCTCGAGACATCGCCGCGTAAACCAAAGGTTGCCCGGGGCCGTAAGAGCCTGAAAACAATCGCTGAAGAAGATAACGTCAATGTTCCGGACGACGAGATCCTTTTCAAGAAACAATATTATTCAATCGGCGAGGTTGCCCAGATGTTTGGAGTAAACGTTTCGCTTTTGCGCTACTGGGAGGGAGAATTTGGTATGGACCTCCGTAAGAACGGTAAGGGCGACCGTTTTTTTCGACCCGCCGAGGTTAAGTTTCTGCAGTTGGTACACGACCTCCTTAGGCGCCGGATGTATACCATTGAAGGTGCCAAGGAACACATCAAGCAAAACAAAAAGCTCAGTGACAAGTATGAGTTGATTCAGTCGCTGCAAAAGTTGAAAGTTTTTTTACTTGAGTTAAAGGCGCATTTGTAAGCTCAACAAAAACACCCATCCAGGGTACCAGGCACATCTGGCTGCTTGTTGGTTGAGTTTTAACAGCGGTCTTTAATTAGTTATTCTTGTACTGGCTAATTTTAAGGATGAAAAAGATTTTCGCTGTCGCCCTGTTGCTTGTTTTCAATATGGCTGCATTTGCGCAACTGGAAGTAACTACGCAGGGATCCACAAAAATTTTAAAAGGCTTTATGACTCAGCAAGATCTGGCCCAGGATTCTGCGTTTCGCTGGTATGGAGAAGGTCGTAAAACATATGTACCTGAGCCTGGTGCCCTGGCTTCTTTTAGAGCAGCAAAAGACTCGATTCACATACTGGCTTTCGGCGGTACCTGGTGTGATGATACAAAAGCCCTTTTCCCAAAATTCTTTGCCCTTACAGATGCCGCTGGCATTGCCCCCGGTCATATCACGGTATTAGGTGTAGACCTAAACAAGAAAACTGTGCATGGACTTTCTGAAGCTTTTGCAGTGATCAATGTACCCACGTTTATCGTTCTCAAAAACGGTAAGGAAGTAGGCCGGGTTGTAGAGTATGGTAAGTATGGAATGTTCGATAAAGAGCTGGGAGAGATTGTAGCCGCTACCATCACGAAAACTAAGGCACAATAGCAATTTCTTTTCCTTCTGCAGCAATACTTATGTTGCTGCTATCCATTGTTTTTAAAATAAACAGGTTGAGATCCTGTTTTATTTTGGTAAATCGGCTCCACTCTATAGGCATAGTGAAGAACTCAATAAACACTACAAAACTTTGCAGCCTGATATCTGTGAAAAGCACACTCGAAGTCTGCACTTCATCTACTTCCGATAAGTAGGCCTTGATTGCTGCAATGAGTTCTTCTATCTGCAGTGGCGAAGTTTTAAGGTTGATGTGAAGATTCAGTTCTCCCCTGATCTGCGATCGCAGCGAAATGTTATCAAGAATACTGTCTACCATTTGTTTATTGGGAACGGTTACATACGATTTATCACCTGTACGAATGCGGGTGCTGCGTAATCCTATGCGCTCTACGTTTCCGGTGAAGTTTTGCACCTTTACCAGGTCACCGGTTGTAAAGGGCTTATCGAAAAATATTACAAATGATGCAATGAGGTTCTCTAAACTTTCGCGCAGTGAGAGCGCCAGTGCGGCACCTACAATGCTTAAACCTGTTAGCAGGTTGCCTATTTTATAATTAAAGGCAAAATGGATGACCATCAGGAACCCGATGATTCCGATGAGTACTTTGAAAAAATCCTTAAAAAACAGGATGAGTTGATTGTCGCTGTTGTTCGCAGTCGCTGCAGCCCTTCGTTCAAGCACATTGGCAACAAAGTCGATGGTGCGCAGTAGCAGCCAAATGAGCGTAAAAATAAGCAGGACAGTGCCGGTTGCGTGTACAATTTGTTGTAATGGATACTTGTATATAACGATATTCAACCGGACGGGAAAGTTCAGACGGTACAGAAATATGATGGCTGCAGCAACCATTAAAAAGGTGCCCAGGGGATGAATGACCAGGTCTACGAATTTTTGTTCATCAAAGCTTTGCCAGTTCCTTTTAAAAAGCTTACAGAAAAATCTTGCGATATAC
>JBGTIL010000370.1:0-4384 GCA_041745695.1 Chitinophagaceae bacterium
TTGTTTTCATCCGCACTGCCGGCGGCGGTAGCGGGGCCGACTCAATACTCGCAAGACGCCACCAGCCGTGGTCTATCATGACTGCCGCCGTCGAAGCTGGTACCGCCACCGAAATATGGAAAGCCTCCCCAAACCTGCAGGGATCCATTCCGTCTACCCATGGTGGATATAACCTTCACTGGGCTGCAGGCAACCGTATAATTTTTCTTTCCTACATGGATGGCTGGCCGCACCTCTATTCGCTTGCAGCAACCGGTGGTGCTCCGCTTTTACTGACGCCTGGCAACTTTATGGCGGAACACATTCGGTTGAGCCAAAACGGCCAATGGATTGTTTTTGCAGCCAATGCTGGCCCCGACAAGTCAGACCTTGACCGCAGGCACATCTTTCGTGTCCCGGTAAACAAGGCAGCTATGGAAGTGCTTACACCTGGCGAGGGGTTAGAATGGTTTCCCATTTTTACTGCTGATGATGCTGCTGTAGCCATGATTAGTGCAACAGCTCAAAGGCCTCCCTTGCCTGCCTTGCTGACACTGGAAAAAAAATCTATCCAACTTCTTGCTGCAGATCACCTGTCATCTGCATATCCTCAGCAATCATTGATAACACCAAAGCAGGTAAGTTTTAAATCGACCGACGGAACTTTAGTCTACGGGCAGTTATTTGAACCGATTGGAGCAAAAGGGAAAAAACCGGCTATCGTTTACGTACACGGCGGACCACAGCGCCAAATGCTACTGGGCTGGCATTATTCCGACTACTACTCTAATGCATATGCTACTAATCAATACCTCGCGAGCGAGGGTTTTGTGGTGCTATCTGTCAACTACCGGCTAGGTATCGGTTATGGATTTAAATTTCATCAACCTGAAAAAGGAGGACGTTTTGGAGCTTCTGAATACCAGGATGTTCGTGCGGGAGCCGTGTGGCTGGGCACTCAGTCTTTTGTTGATAAAGACAGGATTGGCATTTACGGAGGCTCTTACGGAGGCTACCTAACAGCGCTTGCTTTAGCCCGGGACTCTAAGCTTTTTGCTGCCGGCGTTGATATTCATGGCGTACACGACTGGAGCACCAATACAAGAACACCTCAAGCGAATACTGGCTACGAAAAAGCCCCGGATACCGATGCTGCCCTCCAACTTTCCTACTTTTCTTCCCCAGTAGCGTCTGTAAAAAATTGGGTATCACCTGTGTTAGTGATCCATGCCGATGATGACAGGAATGTACCATTCAGTCAGAGTACCGACCTGGTAAAACGACTGGAGAAGAAAGGGGTCCCAACTGAAACGCTGGTTATCGTAAATGACACACATCACTGGATGAAACATTCAAATGCCCTCGCGGTAGATGGGGCTATTGCTGACTATTTTAAAAGAAAAATGATGAAAAAACTCTAACTGTTGCAAATGAAAGTTTTTATCGGCACCGTGGGCTATCATAACCTTCGCAACCACTCTATCGGACCGGCCTTGCTGCCGCAATTGCAACAAACGAAGTGGGCACCCGGAGTGGAAGTGGATGAACTCAACTGGGGACCCATTGCTATAGTACAAAGATTTCAATCCCTGCAAACACCTTACGACAGGGTTATACTTGTAGCAGCCATTGAAAGACCCGGTAGAAAAATTGGCGACATAACCGTTTTTAAATGGGAGGGCGGCCTGCCCGATGAAGAACTAATACAACGCTGCGTAGGTGATGCCGTAACCGGTGTGATCTCTGTAGAAAATTTGCTGATCATTGGTGAATATTTTAAAATATGGAGCAGTGAAACATTTATTGTTGATGTAGAACCTGGGGCAGAAGAAGCAGGGGAAACTTTAACTCAGGAAATGGTACAGGCGATTCCTCATCTAATTTCCACATTGCAAGATCTTTCCATTCCAGAAAGCGGAGAATTGATTAAATTTAAACCACTCTGCGGACACACTTTGATTGAAGAAAAAACAGATGCCTGACAACAATAATCATAGTCGCAAAAATGCGGTTGATGCCTTGTTCTGGAAAGAAGAAATCCTCCAGGTACTTTATTGGATGCAGGGAGAAGGCCTCGCCGCTGCCGTTCCATTTACCCGGTTGCTTTCCTTGTTGAGTACAACTGAGGAAAACCTTTTATACAATCTTCAAAGAAATCTGGAGGCTGGTCTGATCCAGTCCGCAGATGAAAAGTTAGATAAAAAAAGCACCGTTCAATTAACCGCCGGAGGTAAGAAAGAAGCCGGTGGCATTTTTCGGAATGCTTTTGAAGGCATGCAAAAAGGCGGTCATGGTGAGTGTGGGCCAGATTGCGAATTTTGCTACGATGAAGGCGTGAAATTAGAAGACTGCGTACATAATTGCGCCGACAGCCGGCACCAGCATTGAGCAATAAGTTAAGCAACCCGGGAATTTTGCCACAGCCCTAAAAAACTTCCGACGATTGATATCGCCGCCAACTGAATGATAGCCGATCGTTTTTCCAACGCAGCGGGCGCATTTTATGTTTGAACATTTATAATCACTATGCAAAGCATTTTTTTGCCGGATCAGGAGTACGAGCAACTAGCCGCCGAAACGGAAGAACTCCTGGCACAAGTGGATCATTTACCTTACCCCAAAGTGAAAGATGATGTTCATGCCCTGCTGCAAAATTTTGATATGCTGCACCGGGAAGCCCTGACCCGGCTCTTCAAAGAAGTGATCATTCATTACCCGGAATTGCATACAAAAATGGAAGGTGACAAAGCCATTCATCTTCTGTTCAGCCTGTATGATCTGTTCCGGTCTGATGTCCAAACCGGCACTGTGACAGCAGTGGAATTAGCTGACAGAAATGGTAATGGTAAGTACCCGCGATGGATACCTGTTGGGAAATCGGGATCATTAAAAGAAAACACTGCCTACAAATATGCTGATGAAGGGGAAGACATTTTGATCTGCAAAACAGAAGGAATGATACACGCAGTAAAAAACTGTTGCGGCAACACAGCGCTTCCGCTGGATGGCGCCGTAATTGAGAAAGGTTACCTGATATGCCCCTGGCATGGATGTGTGTATTTTCTGGCAGATGGAGCCCTCGAAACCAACGCCATGCAAAGACTGAAAACATATCCGGTGACCATTACCGAAGAAGGCGAAATACGACTGGGACTTAATATGTAGAGCTTATGAATAAATTTATATTTCCTGCCACACTAATTTGTGCAGCGGCTCTTTTCTTTGCCTGCAGTCAAAATGCTAACTCAGATGAGGGCAGTCTGCCTGTTACCATGGACGACTCATCCCGCAGCATCATTGATCGTGCCATTGCCTATGCCGGGGGTTATGAAGCATGGCAGCAACAAAAGACGCTTTCTTTTGATAAAAAAACCAGGAGTTACGACAGTAGTGGAATGCTGATCCGCGAAACCAACACACACCTGGACTACATACTCCGACCAGAGTACAGAGCGAAGCTTACGTATCAACAAAACGACACAAACATTATTTTACTTCACGACGGGCAAAAAGCCCGCAAACTGTACAACGGACGGGTGTCTGAGGAACAAAAAGATATTGATGCCGCATGGAACTCGGGTTACGGATCTCAGTTCGTTATGTGCATGCCTTACAAATTAAAAGATCCGGGCATCCAGGCAACCTACCAGGGGCAGGAAATATTGAAGGACGGCGCCACAGCGCAGGTAGTAAAAACATCTTACATCAAAGGCGCGGGCAGTAACCCGGATCATATTTGGTATTATTATTTTGAGCCAGGCACTGGTAAGCTTTTGGCGAACTCCCTCAACGGAAAAAATAATTATTGGGATTACACACGCTATGAAGGCTTTACGAAAGCAGGTGGGTTACTGTTGCCATCCGTTCGGTATAGTTTTCGGGCAACGGCCCTCAACCAGCCAACTACACTCATTTCTCAGAGTGAGCATACAAACATCGTATTAAATAAACAATTTGAAGCAGACCACTTCCGGATAAAAAATGAGTAGTGGAAAACTTAAAATACTGATCGCCGGGGTAGGCAACGAACTCCGACAGGATGACGCTTTTGGTGTTTTGCTTGCCCAGAAACTCCAGGAAGAAGCAGCATTTCCAACCAACATAAAAGTAATGGAGATAGGCTCTGCCGGTATACACCTGGTGCAGCAGCTGTTCGACAATTATGATATATTGCTTTTACTGGACATTGTAAAATGGGGCGGCCCGGCCGGCACTATCCATTTCAGGGAAGTGGATGTGAAAGATATCACTCAGCTCCCAGCGGATGAGCGGAATGGGTTCCTGGCAGACATGCATTATATCAATCCCATAAAGGCTTTAATTATGGCTAAAGCGATACAGGTATTACCCAAGGAAGTAGTTTTTCTGGGATGCGAATCGGAAGCGCATGAAGACATCGGTATTG
>JBGTIL010000371.1:0-2101 GCA_041745695.1 Chitinophagaceae bacterium
TCTTCAATCACCGGCACTGCCTTTTCATCTCCGGGAAGATTGCTGAGCAGCCCCAGGCCGGCTTTGCGCAGCGTCCAGATTCGTTTGGTATCTGCTCCAAACAATAAAGGAAAATGATAGCCAAGATTTTCGGCACGCATATCAGCTTCCACCTGCCTGGCAATTTCGATCACTTCCTCCTTTGTGCTTTTTGTGTATTCTATTACCAATATAGCCCCCGGATCACCCTGCACAAAAAACCTGTTTTGTATCTGCTCGATATTGTCTTTCGTGCATTCCAGGATGTAATGGTCGATCAGCTCGCTTGCGCTGGGGCTATACTTCAGCGCAATCAGGTTCGCCCGGAGTGCTTCATCTATCGAATTAAAATGTACACACAGCAGACCAGCATCCTTGGGAGGAAGCGGCACCAGGTTCAATTTTACCTCCGTGATAAAAGCCAACGTTCCTTCAGATCCTGCTATCAAATTGCAGAAATTAAAATCATCCCCACCGGCAGTGAACGGTGCGGTCTCTACCAACACATCAACTGCATAGCCCGTGTTTCTTCTTTCCACACTCTTCTTCGGAAACTCTTTCCGGATTTCTACCTGGTTGTCGTAGCTACCCAGCAAGCTCCGAACCGTTTTATAGATGGATGCTTCCAGAGAAGCTCCCTCACACTTTGTATGAAAGGCTTCCAAGTCTAAGGTGCCAAAAAGGGCTTCGCTACCATCACTTAATAAAGCTTTTACTTCCAGCAGGTGTTCGCGCGTACTTCGGTAAACAATCGAATTAGAGCCGCATGAATTATTGCCTACCATTCCACCGATCATTGCGCGGTTGGCGGTTGATGTTTCAGGTCCAAAGAATAAGCCGTGCGGCTTCAAAAACAGGTTCAGCTCATCGCGTATCACGCCAGGCTCCACACGCACCCACCGTTCCTCCGTATTGACCTCAATGATCCTGGTAAAATGTTTTGAAACATCCACTACGATGCCGTTGCCTACCACCTGCCCGGCAAGCGATGTACCAGCGGTGCGGGGTATGAGGGAAGTTTTTTCAGCACGGGCGAAGGCTATCAATCTTTTGATATCATCAGGACCTCTCGGGATAGCTACTGCCAGGGGCATCTCGCGGTAGGCCGATGCATCCGTGGCGTATAAAATGCGCATGCGTTGATCGTCGTATAAATCACCTTCCAGTTCGCTTCTTAATTGCTGCAGCTTCGCCTTCATGCTCATTTGTTAAAACGCTCAAAAATAGGGCGTTTACAAAGCGAACTGATCAACTTTGTGCAAACGCTGCTTTCCCGGAGACTAGTTTTGTCAGCCAGTGGTTGAAAACGTGCAAAACGGAAGAAATTTGATGCAATGCGACTCCCAGTTCTTTAATATCATACAGGTGCTTTGTCGGAACGGTAGGCATTCGTTACCATATAGAGTTGCTGGGTGCTTATGCTACAATGCCACCAGCTTAAACACGGTTATTTCAGGTCTTACATTAAATCGCACCTGCCATAAATGTCCCAAAGCTCTGTTTATATATAAGGTCCGATCTTCGGATAGGTCGATCTTTCCCGAAATGTATTTTTTATTTTTTACAGGAAGCATAGGTGGTGGCAAAAAAGGCGGTTTAACCTGTCCACCATGTGTATGTCTAGCTAATATCCACCCCTCGTAGCCATTCCATACATCCAGGTCGCACACGTCAGGATTGTGGCATAATAGTACTGAGGGCTTCGATTTATCATAAGCATTGAGCACCATTTGAGGATTAAAATTCAATCCCCAGTAATCGTCCAGACCAATAAAAGTTAAACCTGCAAATTGCTGCTGCTCATTTCTTAAAACGGTGACGCCTTTCTGACTAAGGAGGGGCGCTATCTTATCCGCAACGGCAGCCTGCTTCCAGTTTTGCCGTAATCGTGGTTACCCAGAATACCAACCGTAGCAATTTTGCCTTTTACACAATTCGACAGGGTCTCTTCCAATTCGGCATACTGCACTTCATCCTTGTAAGTACTGACATAATCTCCGGTGTAAACAACAAAATCAGGCTTGTAGGTCTGCGCTTCCCGGAAAGATTCGATCACGAAATTGTGATCGAAACGTTTGCCGAT
>JBGTIL010000372.1:0-3878 GCA_041745695.1 Chitinophagaceae bacterium
AGTGATGGAGTTGAGAGATATGAAGAATATCCGGAAGATCACTGATGCTCTTGTAAAAATAAACAGCATAGAAAATCAGGCTGATGATATCAGCGACATGTTCATCGAACGCCTGTTCAGCATGGAAGCTGATGCCAAAGAGATCATTAAGAAAAGAGAAATCTACCAGGTGCTGGAAGATGTAACTGATAAATGTGAGGATGCGGCAAATGTTATAGAATCAATTATTGTCAAGTATTCTTAATACAGAAGTGCAAACAGCGCGCGCCTGAACCTTACCGGGGTATACGAGGCAGTCTCTTCTTCTTGGCCATTTTCAAAATACAAATATGTCCCTTCTTATTGCGGTCATTGCGCTTGCACTGATATTTGACTATATCAACGGCTTTCATGATGCGGCTAATTCAATCGCCACAGTGGTCTCCACTAAGGTACTCACACCGTTCCAGGCGGTGGTTTGGGCGGCAGTTTTCAATTTTGCCGCTTTTTTTATTTTCAAGGATCATGGTGTGGCAAACACTGTAGCGAAGACCGTAAATCCCGATGTTATTGAGAGTACGCGGATGCTGATAGTAGTATTAAGCGGACTGGTGGCGGCAATCGCCTGGAACCTGCTCACCTGGTGGTTTGGCATTCCCTCGTCTTCCTCCCATACCCTTATAGGCGGTTTCGCCGGCGCCGGTGTGGCTGCCGGTGGATTTGATGCTGTTAACAGCGATGTCATCCTCCGTACTGCCTCATTCATTTTACTTGCGCCGCTGGTGGGTATGATCATGGCCTTCATCATCTCCCTCTGGTTCATCTTTTCTTTTCGAAAAGGATTCGGACCCAAGCTTCTATCTATTTTGATCATTGGTGGCCTGGTGCTTTTTCTGCTTTCTTCCACTACAACCAACAGGTCTGAACTCTCTGGCCTCAAAGTAGATAAAGGAACTTCAGGATTGGAAATTGCTTCCGTGATCACTAATTCTCCGGCCGATAAGATGGGATTTAAAAAAGGGCAAACCATCACGGCCCTAAACAACGCTCCTATAAAAGATCAGCAGGATCTGAATGCTGCCTTTCGCAAACTGAACCGCGGCGATAATTTTCAGCTGTCGACTAGTGAGGAAGGAAAAACTCCGGGAACTTCTTCCCTCACTTATCTGACCAACTATGATTCTCATTTTAGCAATGTGCTCTTTTACGGGCAGAATTTTAAATGGTTCTTATTAGGTCTGATACTTTTCGCCCTGGCAGTGTTTACGTTTTGGCTCAACACCCTGAACGCCTCTAATTCTACAGCCTGGTTCAAGAGGTTGCAGTTGGTGTCCTCCGCCGCATTTTCAATCGGTCATGGAGGTAATGATGCACAAAAAGTGATGGGTATTATTATGGCAGCCCTTGTAGCCTACGACTCCTCGCAGTACAGTCTGAACAATATGCCCAATTGGGTGCCCCTGGCCTGCTACACCGCTATCAGTTTGGGTACCATGAGCGGCGGCTGGAAGATCATTAAGACCATGGGTACCCGCATTACCAAGGTGACCCCTTTCGAAGGCGTAGCTGCAGAAACCGCCGGAGCTATCACACTCTTTGTTACTGAAGCGCTCAAAATACCAGTAAGTACAACTCACACCATAACCGGCGCCATCATTGGTGTTGGTGCAACAAAACGGCTTTCGGCTGTGCGCTGGGGTGTTACAATTAACCTGCTATGGGCCTGGGTATTAACCATTCCTGTTAGCGCCCTGCTTGCTGCAGGTGTATACGCGATAGCGAGGCTTTTTATCTAGGCTAACGCTCCATGTTTATAGTTTACACGGCAACACTTCGTTTTTTGCTGCAGGCAATAGTGATAAAAACACGAGTTTTGCAAACTATAACATCAAAACATGGCAAAAATATTAGTCACTGGCGGCTGCGGTTATATAGGTTCCCACACCATTATCGACCTAATGGAAAATGGTTATGACGTTGTTTGTGTTGACAATAACGCACGGTCCAGCGACTCTATCCTGAAGGGTGTTGAACAGATCACAGGTACTCAGGTGAAGAATTACAAAGTGGATCTTTGCAATTTCGATGAAACCTTTGCCATTTTCCAGGAGAATACAGACATCCAGGGTATTATCCATTTTGCTGCTTATAAAGCCGTAGGCGAGTCTGTCGAAAAGCCGCTCATGTACTACGAAAACAACCTGTCCTCTCTTACAAACCTGCTGAAGTGTGTTCAGGAATTCCGCACGCCCTGGTTTGTTTTCTCCTCTTCCTGTACGGTTTATGGCAATCCTGATAATGCCATTGTAACTGAAGAAACTCCGCAGAAAGAAGCAGAGTCGCCTTACGGAGCAACCAAGCAGATGGGTGAGCGCATACTGCAGGATTTTCAAAAAGGAACGGAAACCCGTTGCATATTACTTCGCTACTTTAACCCGGTAGGTGCGCACGAATCGGCGCTTATTGGTGAATTGCCCATAGGTAAACCACAAAATCTCGTTCCTGCCATTACTCAAACTGCTATCGGCAAGTTACCTGCAATGAAGGTATTCGGTAGCGACTATGCCACCCGCGATGGAAGCTGCGTGCGTGATTACATACACGTTTGCGATATCGCCCATGCCCACACACTTGCCATAAACTACCTGGCTGAAGGGAAAAATAAATTGGGTTGTGAGGTTTTCAACCTGGGCACGGGGAGTGGAGTTACTGTGCTGGAGGCAATCAACGCGTTTGAGAGAGTCACCGGGCAACAACTCAATTACGAGATCGGAGCCCGTCGTGCAGGCGATGTGATTGCTATTTATGCCAACAACGATAAAGCCAAGGCCGAACTTGGATGGACGCCGAAATACAATCTCGATCAAATGATGGCAACCGCCTGGAAATGGGAACAAAAGCTCCAGGCAGACGAACGCATGTTTACTTCAACCCCTTCGCAACTGAACTAAAACGGACGCTTAACCAGCTGCTCACTTACAGCCAGTTCGTTGTTGCTGCCAGCATTGATAATCAGTATTCACCATACACTTACCTTACTTTTGCCCCCATGCTGAAAGACATTCAATCTACCGGTAAAAAAGATACCCGCAGCGGCTTTGGCGATGGCATTGTGGAATTGGCCAGAACTAATAAAGATGTTGTTGCCCTCACGGCAGATCTTGCGGGCTCTCTCAAACTGCAGCAATTCATCAAAGAATTTCCTGAACGTTTCATACAGGTAGGTATTGCTGAAGCTAACATGATTGGCATTGCAGCAGGCTTAACCATCGGTGGCAAAATTCCTTACACCACTACGTTTGCAAATTTCTCCACCGGCCGTGTGTACGACCAGATCCGGCAGAGCGTAGCCTACAGCGGGAAAAATGTAAAGATCTGCGCATCACATGCAGGGCTTACACTCGGTGAAGACGGCGCTACTCACCAGATTTTGGAAGACATAGGCCTGATGAAAATGCTGCCCCATATGACAGTGATTGTTCCCTGCGATTACGCACAAACAAAAGCTGCAACAATTGCGATCGCCGACTACAAAGGTCCGGTATATCTTCGCTTTGGCAGACCTGCCTGGCCGATGTTTACAAAAGGAGAAGATTTTATCATCGGTAAGGCACAGCAATTTTCAGAAGGCACAGATGTGAGCATTTTTGCCTGCGGTCATATGGTTTGGAACGCCATCCAGGCCGGAGTGGCACTTGAAGAAAAGGGTATAAGTGTGGAAGTGATCAACATACACACGATTAAACCTCTTGATGAAGAAGCGGTTCTCCGTTCCATCCGTAAAACACGCTGTGCTGTCACCGTTGAAGAACATAACATCATTGGTGGTTTGGGAGACGCGATAGCGCAACTGGCATCCAAAAACACTCCCATACCAATCGAATACATTGGTACTAAGG
>JBGTIL010000373.1:0-7402 GCA_041745695.1 Chitinophagaceae bacterium
GGCCCGATGTGCTTTATATTGACAAGCATTTTATTCACGAAGTTACCAGCCCGCAAGCCTTTGCCGGTATTGAAAAAAGAGGCTTATCCGTTTTACGTCCCGAAAACACAGTAGCTACCGCCGATCATAATGTACCAACGCTTAATCAACACCTTCCAATCAAAGATCAATTATCAAGATTGCAGGTAGAACAATTGATTGAAAACTGTAAGAAACACAATATCCAATTATATGGCTTAGGCCATTCCTTCCAGGGCATTGTGCATGTTATTGGGCCGGAGTTAGGCATTACACAACCGGGCATGACCATTGTTTGCGGCGATAGCCACACTTCCACCCACGGCGCATTTGGTTCCATTGCTTTCGGTATTGGCACCAGCGAAGTTGAAATGGTTTTTGCATCGCAATGCGTATTGCAAACCCGTCCTAAATTAATGCGCATCAACATTGAAGGTTCATTAAATAAAGGTGTTGTTTCTAAAGACATTATTCTCTACATCATTGCCAGAATATCGGCCAGTGGCGCTACCGGTTATTTTGTTGAATATGCCGGTTCTGCAATCCGTTCGCTTTCCATGGAAGCCCGCATGACCATTTGTAATATGAGTATTGAAATGGGTGCAAGAGGCGGCATGATCGCTCCTGATGAAACGACTTTTGAATACATTAAAGGAAGAGAGTTTGCCCCAAAGGAAATAGAAAGGGAAACCAAATTGCAGCAATGGAAAAAATTATACACCGATGCCGATGCGCAGTTTGATAAAGAGATAAATATAGATGCGGGTGCAATTGAACCAATGATCACTTATGGCACTAACCCCGGTTTAGGCATAGCCATCAACGGTTTAATACCTACTGCGGAAAGTATTGTAGATGAAGGCGAACGTAAAAATATTCTGAAAGCTTTGGAGTACATGGGCCTGCAGCAAGGCAGTGCCATAAAAGGGATGCCCATTCAAAATGTATTTATCGGCAGTTGCACCAATAGCCGCATTGAAGACCTCCGTTTGGTTGCCGGCATAGTAAAAGGAAGAAAAAAAAGTGAACATGTAAAAGTGATGATCGTACCGGGTTCGCAGCAAGTGGCAGCACAGGTAAAAGCAGAAGGCTTGGATAAAATATTTATAGAAGCCGGTTTTGAAGTAAGGCAGGCAGGATGCAGTGCCTGCCTGGGTATGAATGAAGACAAGATCCCGGCTGGAGAATACTGTATTTCCACGAGCAACAGAAACTTTGAAGGCAGGCAGGGTGCCGGGGCCAGAACATTCCTGGCAAGTCCACTTACTGCTGCAGTGTCGGCGTTAACAGGGGAAGTCACCGACGTAAGGGAATACTTAAAAAGAAGCAATGGAGCCCATTAACACCATCAACAGCACTTTTGTTCCACTCGCTATCGAGAATGTAGATACCGACCAGATAATCCCCGCCCGCTTCTTAAAAGCGACAACAAAGAACGGATTCGGAAAAAACCTTTTCCGCGACTGGCGCTATGAAAACGACGATGCTACGAAACCCAAGCCTGGCTTTGTTCTAAACAACCCGCTGTATAGCGGCTCTATATTGGTTGGCGGTAAAAATTTTGGTTGCGGGTCTTCAAGAGAACACGCTGCCTGGTCGTTGTACGACTATGGTTTCCGGGTGGTGATCTCCAGCTTTTTTGCCGACATATTTACCGGCAATGCCTTGAATAATGGACTGTTGCCGGTGCAGGTGAGTGATCGCTTCTTGGATCAAATTTTCAGCCTCCCGCCCGAAGCAACACTCACCATCGATTTAAAAGACCAGCTTGTTGTTATTGACGCCTCTGGCGAAAGCGAGGTGTTTGACATCAATCCATATAAAAAGACCTGCCTTTTAAATGGCTATGATGATATTGATTTTTTGCTTAGTGTCCGACAAGAGATCGAGGCATTCGAAAACGTAAACAACTGATACTATGAAAAAAATTACGGTGATCCTGGGAGATGGTATCGGTCCTGAAGTAACAAGGCAGTCGGTGAAAGTGCTTGACGCCATTGCCCGTCGGTTCAATCATGAATTTAAATACACATATGCCCTCATGGGGGCGGATGCAATTGACAAAACTGGTAGTCCACTTCCTGAAGAAACACTCGCTGCCTGCCTGGAAAGTGATGCCATTCTGTTTGGTGCAATTGGCGATCCAAAGTACGATAACGATCCGCATGCGAAAGTGCGGCCAGAACAAGGGCTGCTTCGCCTTCGCAAAGAGCTGGGTCTTTTTGCCAATATCCGCCCTGTAACCACTTTCCCAGCGCTTGTACATCTTTCTCCTCTGAAGCCCGACCATTTGCAGGGGGTAGATTTTGTTGTTTACCGCGAACTCACCGGCGGTATTTACTTTGGAAATAAAGAAACAAATGAGGCAGGTACAGAAGCGTTTGATGTTTGTTCATACAATAAAGGGGAGATAGAACGTATCAGCGAACTTGCCTTCAAGGCAGCCCAGCGCCGCAAAAAGAAACTGACGCTCGTAGACAAAGCCAATGTTTTGGAAACATCCAAGCTATGGCGAAAAGTTGTTCAGAGCATGGCACCGTCCTATCCCGATGTGGTGGTTGACTACATGTTCGTGGACAACGCAGCTATGCAAATTATCATGGACCCAAAAAGATTCGATGTTATTCTTACCGAGAATATGTTTGGTGACATTCTAAGCGATGAAGCCAGTGTCATCAGTGGGTCGCTGGGAATGCTTCCATCTGCTTCGATCGGAAAAGACAACGCATTGTTCGAGCCGATACATGGCTCCTACCCGCAGGCTGCCGGTAAAGACATTGCCAACCCGATCGGCTCTATTTTGTCTGCAGCACTCCTCCTCGATCATCTGGATTTAAATGCTGAAGCCACCCTTCTCCGCGAAGCGGTGAATTGGACAATTGATGCGAGGTTCATAACTAAAGATATCGACCCGATCAATTATTACTTTACCACTACCATCGGAGATCTGGTGAGCGATTACATCGCCGACCGTTTGCCAAAAGACATCAACCAGTCGAACATAGAAATGAGAAAATCGACCCTAATTTAATCCGGAGCATGAATGAATTAAACAGATATAGCAAAACCCTCACGCAGGATGAAACCCAGCCTGCGGCCCAGGCAATGCTCTACGGGATCGGGCTCACCGATAACGATATGAACAAGGCGCAGGTAGGTATTGTAAGTATGGGCTTTGAAGGCAACACCTGCAACATGCACCTGAATGACCTGGCTCTCTTAGTAAAACAGGGCGTGTGGGATGAGGATCTGGTGGGGCTTATCTTTCATACAATTGGCGTTAGCGATGGCATGAGTAATGGCACCGAAGGAATGCGGTATTCGCTGGTGAGTCGCGATATTATCGCGGATTCAATCGAAGCGGTATGTGGTGCTCAATACTATGATGCGGTAATAGCACTTCCTGGATGCGACAAGAACATGCCCGGATCTATCATTGCTATGGGCAGGCTCAATCGCCCTGGTATCATGGTCTACGGCGGCACCATCGCACCCGGACATTATAAAGGAGAAGAACTCAATATCGTGTCGGCCTTCGAAGCACTCGGACAAAAACTAAAGGGCACTATAACGGCTGAGGATTTTAAAGCTGTGATCAAGGCTTCCTGCCCGGGCGCCGGCGCCTGCGGCGGTATGTATACAGCCAACACGATGGCTGCAGCTATCGAAGCGCTTGGCATGAGCCTTCCCTACTCTTCCTCCTACCCTGCAGTGAGCAGCGAAAAAAGAGGTGAGTGCCTCTCTGTTGGCAAGGCCATTAAAAAGATCCTGGAAAAGAATATCCGGCCCAGCGATATCATGACTAAAAAGGCATTCCAAAATGCCATCACCGTGATTACCGTGCTCGGGGGCTCAACTAATGCAGTCATTCACTTGATAGCCATGGCAAAAAGCGTGGGTGTGCCACTCACGCAGGACGACTTCCAGAATATCAGTAACAAAGTTCCAGTACTCGCAGATTTTAAGCCAAGTGGAAAATACCTGATGCAGGACCTCCACCTGCACGGCGGCTTACCTGCTGTTATGAAGTACCTGCTGGCAGAAGGTTTCCTGCACGGCGACTGCATCACAGTTACCGGCCATACTATTGCAGAAAACCTGGCAGCAGTTGCATCGCTTGATTTTGATACCCAAAAAGTAATACATCCGGTTTCCGATCCGATTAAAGCCACAGGTCACTTACAGATCCTTTATGGCAATCTGGCCGAGGGAGGCAGTGTGGCAAAAATTTCCGGAAAGGAAGGCGAACGTTTTGAAGGCCCTGCACGGGTTTTTGATGGTGAATTTGATTTGATAGCAGGCATCAGTTCCGGCAAGGTGCAGGCCGGCGATGTTGTGGTGATCCGCTACGTCGGTCCGAGGGGTGGACCCGGTATGCCGGAAATGCTCAAGCCCACGTCGGCTATCATTGGTGCTGGTCTTGGAGGCTCTGTGGCGCTTATTACAGATGGGCGTTTCAGCGGTGGTACACATGGTTTTGTGGTAGGTCACGTTACCCCCGAAGCTTATGATGGCGGCACCATTGCGCTCGTCCGCGACAATGACCGGATTGAACTGAATATTGCCAGCAACAGCATTGAACTAAAAATCTCTGCTGAAGAATTGTCGTCAAGACAATTGGCATGGAAACAACCCGAACCGAAAGCAACAAAAGGAATTCTTTACAAATATGCTAAACACGTTACAACAGCCGCAGAAGGATGCGTTACTGACGAAAACTGAAACGATCACTGGGGCCGAAGCACTGCTTAAGGCGTTTCTGGAAGAGGGAGTAGAAATCATTTTCGGCTACCCCGGCGGGGCTATCATGCCTATTTATGATGCCCTGTACGATTATCAGGATAGACTGGAACACATCCTTGTAAGACATGAGCAGGGCGCTATCCACGCAGCCCAGGGTTTTGCCCGAACCTCGGGTAAAACAGGCGTTGTGTTCGCTACCAGCGGACCCGGTGCTACCAACCTGGTAACAGGTTTGGCCGATGCCCAGATTGACAGTACACCTCTCGTTTGTATCACCGGGCAGGTGTTTGCGCACCTCCTCGGCACTGATGCATTTCAGGAAACTGATATCATAAACATCACCACTCCGGTAACAAAGTGGAACTACCAGATCACGGATGCCAGTGAGATCCCATCTGTGCTGGCAAAAGCATTTTTTATTGCCGGCAGCGGTCGTCCTGGTCCGGTACTCATAGACATCACCAAGAACGCACAACTTCAGAAGGCGAGTTTTCCTGAATATAAAAAGTGCGACTTCATCCGTAGCTATCGCCCGAAGCCTATCGTTCGGCACGAATACCTCGAGCAGGCAGCAGCTATCATCAATCAGGCAATCAAGCCCTTTGTAATATGGGGTCAGGGTGTGATATTAGGCGGAGCAGAAAAGGAGTTTCAGGCCTTTATAGAAAAAGGCGGGTTTCCTGCTGCCTGGACTATCCTCGGTCTCAGCGCCATTCCTTCCAGCCACCCATTAAATGTAGGGATGCTGGGGATGCATGGCAACTATGCACCGAATGTTCTCACCAATGAATGCGATGTTTTGATCGCTATTGGGATGCGCTTTGATGATCGTGTTACCGGCCGGCTGGACAAATATGCCAAAGGTGCTCAGGTTATTCACCTCGACATTGACCCGGCTGAAATTGATAAGAATGTAAAATCAACAGTACCTGTATGGGGCGACTGCAAAGAAACCCTACCGTTGCTTACCAGCCTTATTAACCCGAACGTATACCCGAAATGGTTGCAGAAATTTAAGGAACTGGAACAGGAAGAAATCGATGCCTGCATTTACAAAGACTTCAATCCCTCAGGCGCTGAACTAACCATGGGTGAAGTGGTGAATGTGCTGAACGACCTGACGGGTGGAGACGCCATCATCGTTACAGATGTAGGACAGCACCAGATGGTGGCCTGTCTCTATGCAAAGTTTAACCAGACAAAAAGCAATATCACCTCCGGTGGCCTGGGCACAATGGGCTTCGCACTACCCGCAGCTATCGGTGCCAAATTCGGTGCTCCGTCCCGACCCGTGGTAGCCATTATTGGCGACGGCGGATTCCAGATGACTATCCAGGAACTCGGAACTATTATGCAAACAGGCGTTGACGTCAAAATATTGATCCTGAATAACCGCTTCCTGGGTATGGTAAGACAGTGGCAGGAATTATTTCATGCCAAACGGTATTCGTTTGTAGACATTCAAAGTCCCGACTACGTACAGGTAGCAAAAGGCTATCGCATTCCAGGCAACAGCGTGTCGGACCGGGATCATCTGAGAGACGCCTTGAAAGAAATGCTGGAGGCAAAAGGATCGTTCCTGCTGGAAGTACTGGTAGGGAAAGAAAACAATGTTTTTCCAATGGTTGAAGCGGGCACCAGTGTCAGTGAAATTCGGCTAAAATAATCATCATGAGCAAGCAGGAATTTACCATAACGGTGTACACTGAAAATCAGATCGGGTTGTTGAACCGCATAGCTATTATTTTTTCGAGAAGAAAAGTTAGTATCGACAGCATCAACTCCTCTCCTTCTGAAGTAGAAGGCATCTATCGTTTTACAGTTGTGATTTTTGAGACGGAGGATACCGTAAAAAAGATTTCCCTCCAGATTGAAAAGCAGGTAGAAGTTTTAAAAGTATACTATAACAACAATACCGAGATCGTGTGGCAGGAGCTGGCACTTTACAAGGTGCCAACACAGGAGATCGCAGAAAAAGTGCAGGTAGAAAGACTGCTTCGTCAGTACGGTGCAAAAGCTGTAGTGATCCGTAACGATTATACCGTATTTGAAACAACGGGGCATCGTGAAGAAACGGACGCGCTTATGCACGTTCTGGAACCGTTCGGGTTGATTGAGTTTGTACGGTCTGCGAGGATTGCGATCATCAAAGCAAGCAACGGCTTTCATGCAAAACTCAAAGAATTTGAATCGATGGATCCGGGTCCGGAATTGGTAGAAAACGAATTTCTCAACAACCGGGAAGCGGTATTCGATGTGTAACTAGTGCCTGGAGATTGGATACAAATCACCAGGTCAGAGCCTGTTACCGGGACACATCGAATTGCAAAAAATATACATACATAACTTCGAAGAACAGCATCAGCATACAGATTAGTTTAACAACAACGAAAATTTCAAAACTAAACAACAATGGCAACTATCAATTTTGGCGGCACGCAGGAAAACGTAGTCACGCGGGAAGAATTTCCTCTTTCTAAAGCACAGCAGGTTTTAAAGAATGAAACCGTGGCTGTAATCGGATACGGCATCCAGGGACCTGGACAGGCACTGAATCAGAGAGACAACGGCATTCATGTGATCGTTGGTCAGCGCCGGCATTCGAAATCCTGGGATAAAGCGGTTAATGATGGATTTGTTC
>JBGTIL010000374.1:0-4194 GCA_041745695.1 Chitinophagaceae bacterium
CTGCACTGCCGGAGTTTGCGTTGGTTCCCTTCCGTTACCAGGCTTATTTAAAATTCAGGATAACCGACTTTGCACCTTCAAGCGGCACTATCGAGGCTGCGCCTGGAGATACCGTTTTGATCGAAATGCAAACCGACCTCAAAGACAAAAGCCTGTTAGTAACTGCTCAACCCATATCAGATTCCTTGTTGCAGGCTGCTGAGAAAAATTTGACCGGCGGCACTGTGCTGGGAGATAAAGTTGTCATTTCTCATATTGTAGGTGCTGATGACGGACAATGGCTACATGTGTTTTACAATGGAGAGCCAGTGCTGCGCTACCGACTCCGGTTGAAACAAACCCGGTTGCTTTCCTACCACCCATCATCGCGATAAACATTTTTTCACTTCTCTTCTGAATTTTAATCAGCGCAATCCTCGTTGGGTGTACCTACAGGAGGCTGTGTGAAAGCACGTCGCACTGTTGAACTTGGCAGTGGCATAATAAATGTTTATAGTGCGCTATACGTTTATTATGATATCAGGAAGAACATCTTCGTCTTTACACACAATGGCACGTGTAGGATTTATTGCAAAAGGTTTGGTGTATATCCTGGTGGGTGTGCTGGCTTATATGGCGGCTTTCGAGATCGGCGGCCGGTCTAATAAAAATGCTGGTAAAGCCGGGGCATTTGACTTCATACTGGAACTGCCGGCGGGGCGTGTGTTGCTTGCAGCAGTCGGCATCGGGTTGCTGTGCTATGCAGCCTGGAGAATTGTGCAAGTGTTTACTTCAGAAGGAAATGAAGGAAAAGAGCAGAAAAAAGTAAGCAAACGCCTTGCTTACTTTCTGAGTGCACTGGCCTATTTATCCTTTGCATTTCTGGCGCTGAAAACATTGACGGGGCAGGCAGAAGAGGAGGGGAGCGCGCGACAGGATGCTGTAGCAAGTCTTCTTAACTTGTCTTACGGACAGGCAATACTCGTTATAGCCGCTATTACCATAGCTGCCGTTGGCATCTATCAATTTTGGTATGGATACTCTGGTAAATTCAAGAAGCACATTTCCGCGGGGGCTGCGGGCAGCACCACTTCTTCCGTGTTGGTAAAAGCTGGAAAACTCGGTTATGCGGCCAGGGGGATTGTCTGGCTGATCATAGCATGGCTCCTGGTAAGTGCAACTATTCACCACGATTCTGCCGAAGCCGGCGATACTGTGAAAGCTTTTCAGTTTTTGGAAGAAGCCAGCTATGGCTCTTATCTGCTGGGTGCCGTAGGGTTTGGATTGGCCTGTTACGGAGTGTTCAACTTTTTGCGGGCTCGCTTCGAAAATTTTAATTGAGCTAAGGCATAATAGCTACAGTGTTTGGCAGGAATGAGTGTGCGGCCAGCGTCAGTTGCACTGCGCGCTGCCGGTTTACCGCTCGTTGCAAGGTGCTTTCTTGCCATTCCCGAACCTGGAATTGTCAGCCAACAATCAAGACCTGGCATTAGAGAATAAGAATGCTCACTGGTGTTACAAGTCGCTTAACGAGGTTCGCCCGGAGACCCCCGTATCTTTGCCAAAGAATCAATGCGCTCCATTATGAATGATGAGAAAAGTTTGAATTTCCTGGAAGAGATTATTGAAGAAGATTTAAAGGCAGGCAATTATACATCGATCATCACAAGGTTCCCTCCCGAACCGAATGGCTACCTCCACATGGGACATGCCACCAGCATCTGTCTGAACTTCGGTCTTACAAAAAAATATCCAGGCTACACCAACCTGCGCTTCGACGATACAAACCCGTCAACCGAAGAAACGGAATACGTGGAGAGCATAAAGAAAGACATCACCTGGCTTGGATTTAAATGGAAGCACGAACACTATGCTTCCGACTATTTTGATCAATTGTATGCCTGGGCCCTTACCCTGATAGAAAAGGGTCTGGCTTATGTAGATGATCTTTCTTCTGAAGAAATCGCAGCGGGAAAGGGTACGCCCACTGAGGAAGGCACCAACAGTCCTTTTCGCGACCGCAGTCCGGCGGAGAACAAAGACCTTTTTGAACGCATGAAGAAAGGAGAATTCAAAGATGGTGAAAAGACCCTTCGCGCAAAGATCAGCATGACCCATACCAATATGCTCATGCGTGATCCGTTGCTGTATCGTATCAAGCATGCACACCATCACCGCACCTCTGACAAATGGTGCATATACCCCATGTACGATTTTGCCCATGGACAGAGCGATTCTATCGAAAAAGTTACTCACTCCATCTGCACCCTCGAATTTGTTCCACACAGAGAGCTTTATAACTGGCTGATTGAGCAGCTTGAAATTTTTCCCTCCAAACAATATGAATTTGCCCGTCGTAACCTCACCTACACGGTGATGAGTAAACGAAAACTGCTGCAGCTTGTTAATGAACGTCATGTTGAAGGGTGGGACGATCCACGTATGCCAACCATCAGCGGTATGCGCAGGCGTGGCTACACACCCGAATCAATCCGCGAATTTTGCGATAGGGTCGGCATTGCGAAAAGAGAAAACCTTGGCGACGTAGGCTTGCTTGAATTTTGTGTAAGGGAACACCTGAACAAGATCGCACTGCGCCGAATGGTGGTTTTCAATCCCCTTAAAATAGTGATCACCAATTACAATGAGGTGATGGGCGAAGTGGAAATGCTTCCGGCTGAAAACAACCCCGAGGATCTTAATGGCGGAACAAGGGATGTGCCTTTCGGAAAAGAACTGTTCATTGAACAGGAAGACTTCATGGAAAATCCCCCTAAAAAATTCTTTCGCTTATATCCAGGTGGCACCGTGCGACTCAAGTATGCCTACATCATTCGCTGCGACAACATGGTGCGGGATGAACAGGGAAGAATCGCCGAACTCCATTGTACCTACTTTCCGGAAAGTCGCAGTGGGCATGATACATCAGGCATCAACGTTAAGGGCACACTTCACTGGGTATCAGCGCAGAATAATATCACAGCAGAAGTTCGTTTATATGAGCGCCTGTTTAAGGTGGAAGATCCGTCTTCGGAAGAAGGCGATTTTAAAGACCATATCAACCCCGAGTCGCTCCAGGTAGTTAGCACCGTCTATGCGGAACCTTCGCTCAAAAACGCCAGCTTTGATGTGCGCTTCCAGTTTCTCCGGGTCGGGTATTTTACACTGGACACAAACGACACCCACGAACGACCTGTATTCAACAGAACGGTAACCCTGAAAGATGCATGGGCAAAGGAACAGAAAAAGGGGTAGGGGTGTTGTCTGCCGATATTTCCTTAGATTAAATACGGTTAGTGATCAATTTTGGAGGTCGGCGTTGCACGATGCGTCTGCACTCAGAACTGATCTGAGACAATGGTAGCCACGAAGTGACAGCATTAACAGGCGTAGCTGCCATTAGAAACAAGCGTAATGAAAATCGGTACTACCAGATTAGAGACTTTCAGCGATGGAGTAATTGCCATCGTCATTACGATTATGATCCTTGAGCTCAAGGTACCTGATCTTAATAAAGACAACGCGGCGGGAGACACATTGCAACACCTGGAGAAACTGGTTCCGTATTTCATTACCTATGCGTTTAGTTTCATGATGATCGGTATCTTCTGGACCAATCATCACCATATGTTTCACCTGCTTGAAAACACTGACGAGCACCTTGTATGGCAGAACTTCATTTTTTTATTTTTTGTCAGCCTTATTCCTTTCGCAACAGCTATACTGGGTGCCAATCCTTTCGAACCCCTTTCCTCTGCTATTTATGGCTGCTCTATGCTATTCACGTCCCTAAGCTTTGTAGTGATGCGAGGCTACAGCCTCCGAAAACATCTTGTTCATACCGACAAAGACAAGACACTCACCCGAAACATTTTCAGAGCTTCCGTAAAAGGCAAAAACAAAGCGGTTGCAGGAACCTTAATTTATCTGCTCGCTATTCCGCTGGCATTTGTAAATGTCTTCTTTTCTTATTTATGTTTTGCTATCCCTCCCATCGTCTTTTTCATACCTGAGGACATAGACAATCAAAAGCTCGCAGAAAAAGTAAACGAGAAAGATGCCGGCACTACGGTATAAGCATCTTCGTGGTTACGACTGCAGTATGCGGCCAAAAAGATAATTCCGAAAAGCAAAAAGCCCCGGAGTTGCCGGGGCTTTTTAGACTTAAAAGTAGATCAACGTCTAGGGTCTAATGCAGCGGTAATGCGCTCATTC
>JBGTIL010000375.1:0-7290 GCA_041745695.1 Chitinophagaceae bacterium
CGTCATGTTATGTTTAACTTAACACTAGTGTGGCGTGTAAATCTCTAAAATGCCTTTAACATTAGCTTCAGGCAATAGCGGCTTTGGAACATAGGCCGAGCAGAGTATCTTTATTCATTTAAATGCGAACGTGAGACAGCAGACCATTGAATACCAATACTGCATAAAGCCCCACCGTTCTACGCAATCAGGACCTTCACAGTTTAAGATGCTGCCCCAATTGACAACTAAAGAAATTGAAATTTGCAGGCTTGCAAAGGTGAGCGAGGAAGACGCTGCTTTTTTGAAGAGCCTAACTAACAAGCCCGTTGAGCTTTTGGAGATACCCAATTTTAATGATTACCCAGATCAGGCAGACCAACCCGCCTTCATAGGTATTTATAGTTATTCATCTTACAACGAAGCAGACAAAGTAGTTCTTGACCATTTTGACCAGTTTCAAGAACAGGACAAAATAATATTTCGAGGCGAGGATTTATATCTTCTTGAAAACGAAGCATCGGCAAGAGGGTTGCCCGCAGAAACAACAGGGCAAGCCACTATCTGTATAGTTGCATCGACTGCTGACCCGTACAAAATAATTGAAGCATCTGAAACATGGTGGTTGAACTGTCGCATTACGAATGAAGCGGTTCTAATGCAATTAAAATCGTGGGACAACCGATATGGAGTCAAAATATATCATATCAGTGCGGATTTTATTGAGGCCAAGCTGTTATCAGACAGCGTAGATTTTGAAGCGTTAGCAAAAGAAATATTTGCCATGTGTGCAGAACCGGAGAACATTCTACACAGTTTGGAAGAAGAGATTGAGGGAATAAAAAAGACTGGCAACATCACGCTGTGGTGGGATTGACAGTATACACCATTTGCTTTCCACTACAGCGGCTGTAGTACCACTATGAAGCAAAAAAGCCCTTTGTTTACTTTGGAGCCGAAATCAACTTTACAGCTGCCAATCCCTCTGCTGCGGAATGCAGTCCGACGGACGCTGTTAATTTGTTTCTACGCTACCGGTTCACACTTTGGGCTCCCATCCCGGCTCGTATTTCCGTCCCCATAACTCCATTGCTTTTTTATCTCCAACAATATGACCGTTGGTGCTGTTGATATCGAGGCTATGCCCCACGCGCTGCGCAATGTTACCGAGTTGCACCCATAGCGTGCTTTTGTAACCGATCTCCACATCGGCGTTCGGTTTTTTAGTTAAGCGGATGCTTTCTAAAAAATTGGCTATGTGTACAGCATCCAGGTCTTCGTTAGGACTGGAGGCATTGCGCCCGTCGATAACGGCGTTAGATTTAATTTCTTTGGCAATCGTTCCTTTCTCATTGTAGATGGTATAACCGTTGTGCCCGGTAAGCATTGTGCCTTTGTCGCCATAAAACAAAACGCCGCGGTCTTCTCCTTCCACCTTAAAGGGTTGACAGCTTCTGCCTTCCCACACCACGGTGGCTTCGGGGCAGTCGAACGTGATCAGCTGTGTATCAGGAGTTTGCCAGTCGTCTTTAAAAAAGTAGCGACCGCCTGTTGAACTAACACGGAGGGGATAATCGACGCCGAGCCCCCAACGGGCAACATCTATTTCGTGCGTTCCATTGTTCAACGCTTCGCCAGTACCCCAGTTCCAGAACCAATGCCAGTTGTAATGAATCAGGTTGTCTTTGTAAGGCATCCGGGGTGCAGGTCCCTGCCAGAGCTCGTAATCAAGCCCGGGCATCACTGCTGTTGCTTTGCCTGTTCCAATCGATTTGCGCGAATTGGTGTACCAGCACTTTGCCATGTGTACTTTTCCAATGGCACCTCCCTTTAGTTCGTTGATGCCCTCTGTAAGTAATTTCCAGGAGCGCCGTTGCGCGCCCATTTGAACCACCCTGTTGTACTTGCGGGCTGCGGCGATGGCCATTTCTCCTTCGAGCGGGTTGTGTGAAAGCGGCTTCTCCACGTATACGTGTTTGCCCGCAGCACAGCAAATAATGGTAGCCGGTGCATGCCAGTGGTCGGGCGTGGCTATGTATACCGCATCAAGATTTTTGTCTGCCAATACTGTTCTGAAATCAGTAACGCCTTTGGGTGCAGTTTTGCCGGCCTGCACAACTGCTTTAATGCCTTTGTCCTTGGCCTTCTCTTCGACATCACACATGTAGATCACCTCTGTATTGGCTTGCTTTGCAAAAATAGCTGCCATACCGGCGCCCCGTCCATTGGCACCAATAACGGCCATCCTTATGCGATCGTTAGCGCCCATGATGTTGTTGTAACTTTTGGCAGTGAAGCCAAGTCCCATGCCGCCTAAAGCCACCGCTGCGGAAGTGCCCGTCATATTTTTTATAAACCTTCTTCTCGAGTTTTTCATACCATGCGTGTTTAAATTGGTGATGCTTTAATGAAGCACGTTTTCTTAGGATTATTCCTGGCCTGGTGCGGATCATGCACAGCCAAAACAAGGACACTTGCCCTCCTCAGGCTTTCATCTTTGTACTGCCCGTAATTTTCATATTGACGGGGTCCCAATTGATGATCCGTTTTTCAAAATAGCTGTCGTTGCATGCCAGGCAGGGTGCTGCTGCCCTAAAGCCGAAGGTTGCGTCTTCAACAACAGGTTTGCCGGTGCGCATGGCATCAAAAAAATTGGTAAAATGATCAAGATGTTCGTTGTATCCCTGGGGTGGTTTGAAATCTATATTTGGTTTTGTGATCCTTTTCTTGTCTGCAGCACTATACTTTTCATTGTACTGTTGCATCAGCGTTTCCTGCATCGCTTTCGGGTAAGTTTCCAGTGCGTCCCATCCGCCAATGCCCGGGGCTTTCGACATGATGCTGTGACTCACTTTTAGGCCATTACCACTGAGGTCGATCGTACCTTCCTCTCCAATGAGTTTAATACTTTCCTGGCCGCCCGTGCCACTCACAAAATTTACCGAAAGCGTGAGCTGGAAGGGTGGGTGTTCTGCTGTCTCGGGATACTCCATGATTGCCGTCATCACATCCGGAACATCGCGCTCGTCTTTCCAATAAGATAACTGGCCCGAAGAGAATATTTTGGACGGACCCTTCGCCCCGGTGATCAGGTGTGTGCCAGACAGGAGGTGAACGAAAAGATCTCCGGCAACGCCGGTACCAAAGTCGCGGTAATTGCGCCAGCGAAAAAACTTTTTTGGATCAAACGGTATCTTCTTTGTGCCGGCTGTATAGCGGTCCCAGTCAACTGTTTCAGGCGAGGCATCGGGTGGCATTGTGTATTGCCAGGCGCCCAGAGCGCTCTGCCGGTCGTACACGGCATTCACCATATTCAGCTTCCCTATGGTTCCTGCTTTATACAATTCTCTTGCTTTTTCATACACGATGCTGCTCACGCGCTGGCTCCCAACCTGCAATATTTTCTGGCTTCGTTTCTGGGCTGCAATGAGCGGAAGTCCTTCACTGATGCGGTGCACCATTGGCTTTTCCAGGTATACCGCTTTTCCTTTTTGCATGGCTTCTTCTGCTATGCGCACATGCCAGTTATCGCTTGTAGCTATGATGACTGCATCGATATCTTTCCGGTTGAGAATTTCTCGGTAGTCTTTCGTTGTAAACAGCGTTTGACCATACACTTCCTTCGCTCTTTCTAATCGACCGCTGTACAGATCGCAGCCTGCAACTAGCTCAACCCCGGGTACCTTAAGAGCAGTACCGATGTCATTGTGACCCATAATGCCCAGGCCGATGACTCCAATACGGATGGTATCGTTGGGTGAGATCTTCTTGTCGTACCGGATGATGCGTTCTTCCGTTTTTTCTGTTGCAAGTCCACTAAGCGGGCTGGCAGCGAGGAGCAAACCAGTTCCACCCAATTGTCTCAAGAATTTTCTGCGCGATGATTCGTTTTTTTGTGTCATATAGCCATTGACGTTCGTTAAGAATGTTGTACCGCTTGCAAGAAAAGCTCCGGCAGATGAAGGCGAGCAATACCGGGTATCTAAATTTAAATAATTCGCATCAAACTGGATGATGGTTTTTTAAAAACATTCATTTAACCGGAAGGGGCTGCAATAGTCAACGGGCTTTCGAGGGCGGGCTAAAGCAAGTTGGATCCCTCTTTTATTGGATGCTTGTGGTGAAGTCTACATCGATATCGGTAGACGACTTGCCGCTGTCTGCTCCATCCCCTGCTGCTTTGTTGGGTGGATTTCCGGGGTAATGCCTGAGCGTGATCTTTATACTGCCGGATGCAGGAGCTCCGGTTGTCCACACGCTGCTGATGCCCAGGGGAATGCCCGCACCATCGTTGTCTAAATCAGATACTATAATATTACTTGCGGCGGCGGGCTGATAATAAAAACGATGGGACTGCGGTTCAGCAGCTACTTCAAGCGTTATGTCTGATGCCGGGGTAACCGTTTTATTTAATAACTGTACGGCTACATTGTAGCGCTTGTTTGGAGCCAGCCGTATTTGATCCTTCAGCGGCTGGGCACCTCCGGGGCCATCAGGGTCATCAAACTTGTAGGTAACCGTGTTTCCGCCGCCCTGTGGCACAAAAGTTAGTTGCATGGTAGTGATCACTTCTTCTTCATTTTCTTCGTCTCCTTTGTCTTTTTTGCAGGATGATACCAGTAGCACTGAGGCAGCGAAGAACAATAAACCGAGACTGAAATTTTGCTTGTTCATAATTGTGGTTTTAGTTACTTGTGTGTTTGAGTTCGAGCTTTATTTTGAGGATGATGTTTCTTCCGCGCTCGTCGGTGAAATATCGAAATGCGTTTAAGTATTCCCGGTAGCGATGGTTTAGCAAGTTGCGACCGCTCAGGCTGAAAGTGACGGGTGTTTTTGCCAATTGTAAAGTGGTGGAGAGTACCGCGTTGATCAGGTGGTAACCAGCTGGAGGAGCTTTATAGTCCTGTTGACCGAACCTGCTGGAAGGCACCCGCGATTGCTTCCATACTGTTTGCATGTCTATCGACAGCTTGTTGTCTTTGAGGGTAGCCGTTTCCGGAACGGTGACGCTTAGTTCATTAATAATTCTGTCTGCAGGCATGCCGATGAGCCAGTCGTCAAGTCGTTTGTTCGTTGCACGGAGCATAGCGTATTTTGACGAGAGCATTATGGCCCGCGACAGGCTGGTAGAAACAGCCAGGTCCATCCCCCTGAGCAAAGCGTCTGCTGAGACGTATTCTATCTTTGGAAATGCGCCCCGGATGGTCAGCACCGGCTCATCCGGTTTTGGCTGCTGGTAGATGAAATCATTTATGTCGTTACGATAAAGCGTTACTTCTGCCTGCCAGTTTTTGTTCGGGCTTGTGTATACACTGTTTAGCGACCAATGGAAGGAGCGCTCCGGCTTCAAATTAATATTGCCAATTTCATAAGTGCCGGTTCCATGATGAACGCCATTGGTGAGTAGTTCATTCACCTGAGGTGGCCGCGTGGTGGCAGAAACATTTGTATTGATCTTCCAGGTGTTTGATAGCTTGTATCCCGCATTAAATGAAGCAGCCCATGTTGGGAAAGCAAACTGATGGTTTACCAGTGTGCTGCTTCCTGCCAGCAGTCGGTTAGTTTTCATGGACTTGAAATCTGCGCGCATGCCTGCCTGCAGGTCCCATTTGTCGTTCACCCATTTTTCAATGGCAAAACCACCTAAAGCATAAGCCCGATAGTTCGGAAGCAGGTAGCGTCCTGAGTAAGAATTATCCTGTTGCATGGCAGAAGCTCCCACTGTTCCACTCCATCGGGAGCGCCTGGGATGTTCCCAGGTCAGTTCCTGCGTGAATGTATAAAGCGAGAGATCGATCTGTGGTGTTTCAATGGAAGTGTTGCGGACCACATCGTACTCCTGGCGACTGTTGTACTGGCCTGTAATTAAAACGGTAAACCTGTTGCTGGCAACATCAAATTGTGTGTTCCATTTTGCCAGGTGATGCCGCACCCGCTGGCTGGGTCGGGCGATGCGGTAGGTGTTTTCACCGGTGAAGGTTCTATCCGGGCGGGCAGCTGCAATCGCTTTGGTCAGGTCTGCCAGACTACCGATATGTGAGCCTGAAAAAATGCCCAGTTCAGTCTGGAAGCGACTGTAATAAATTTCGGAATTGAAATGTTCTTTGCGCCAACCGGCGGTGAAAGAAAAATTTTGCTCTGAGAGACCTGTATTGTTCAGGCGATAGTCAGGAGTTTTCACATTAGCAGCTTTTTTAATGCTTCCTTGTACCCGGTAAGTGAGTGAAGGCAGACCTTTTGATTGTTGCTCCAGGAGGAGGGCGGATACAAACTGGTTGTTATTCGAAAAGAAAAGAGCATCTGCTTCCGCTTTATAACCCGGCAGAGTAAGCAAGGGTGCCGGTTCAACCAAAATGACACCACCAATTGCATCCGATCCATAGCGCAGTTCATCAACACCCTTTATGACTGTTATTCGTTTGGCGATGTACGGATCTATCTCTGGTGCGTGCTCGGAGCCCCATTGTTGTCCTTCGTGGCGTACCCCGTTGTTAAGGGTAAGGATGCGGCTGCTGTGAAGGCCATGGATCACTGGCTTTGATATGGTAGCACCCGTTTGTAATAACGATACGCCATTCATCCGGCTTAGGATTTCGCCAAGTGAGCCGCCTTTAATTTCATCCAATTCTCCAGCGGATAGTTCTTTTATAAAACCGGTATTGGTCCGCGACCTGCTTCCGGTTACGCTCACGGCCTGGAGCGAAGTCACGCCTGGTCGCAGATCTACATCAATGTGTGCACTGGCTGTGAGCTGTATGGTACGACTGACAGAATCATATCCAGTATGTGAAATGATGATGGTTACTGCACCCGGACAGAGGTCATCAAGCTTGAAATCACCGTTTGCATTCGAAGCAGTAGTCTTGCCTGTACTGGTTTGAACGATTGTGGCAGCAACGAGGTTCTCGTGAGAGCCAGCACGATGTACATGGCCAGTGAGCCTCAGGTTACAGTCCTGACCATAAAGTACAGACCAGCCGAGGGTCAGCAATGATAGATACAGCGATCTTTTCAAGTAGAAAGATTTTAAAGTTCAAGAGGATAGCGCAAGGCTTTTAGGCCAGGCAGGGAGGACCTCTTGAATCTTTGGCTTCGCTGCAGAGCAGTGCGAAGGAACGGTGGGAATGAAAGCAATGGGTTGTGCGGGGTAGAAGCGTAGGTAGCCTGTAGGCGAACGAGGTGACCAGGAAGGGCGCAGCTGCCACCAGGTCGTCACAATCGCAGTCAAGTGCTGCTTTCGAAAAGCCGGCTGTATCGCCATGATGAAATGAGTATTCGTCGGTGTGATCAGCCAGCAGATCGTGCAGGTAG
>JBGTIL010000376.1:0-2148 GCA_041745695.1 Chitinophagaceae bacterium
TCAGATACCAGCTCAAACATCAAAATTGCGCGTGTAATAAGGTGGTCAATTTGCTCCGGCGGAGGTGGTCAGTTTGCTCCGGCGCGGAGTGGTCAACTTGCTCCGGTGAAAGGTGGTCAAGTTCAACCGGCGCGGAGTGGTCAATATTGCCGGCGTTTGCATTACATGGACAGAGTCCATTGCCTGGCGCTTGCCTGCCACCATACCTTTCTGGATGCATCCCTGAAGCACTTGCAGGAACAAGCCCTTGAATACCTCGCTGCCATACAGCTGCCTCGTTCTGCTCAATGTAGAATGCCAGGGAAGCGACTCATCCAGATCATAGCCCAGGAACAAGAGCATGTCAAGCCGCATACTTACTGTTTGCATAATGCGTCTGTCGCTTCCGAGGTTTTCCAGATAGCCGATCAAGATCAGCTTCATGAATACTACAGGATCAATTGACATCTGTGCTTCTGATCCGTAGTATTTTTTAGTAGCCTTGAATAGCCAGTGCAGATCTAGTACCCCCTTCAGCCTGCGGTAGAAATTATCCTGGGGAACATAAAAGGAGAGCTGAAAGAAAGTGAAGAGTTTTATAGTCTTTTCTTCCTTGCATCTTTTAAATTACAACATCACGATACCCCTTTGCAACTATCTTTATCAACACCATGTGGGTTGCGCAACAAGCACAGGGTATTGCTAAAAGAAGGGCTGAAGCAAGTTTATGCCGCTGGCGAACAAATTGCAAACTGTAAATTATTATTCAACTTTAAGAATACTATGCCCGGGCTTCAGCAATACTGAACGTTTTACGCAAAAAATAGTTATGCAAGATCAAACAAGTCTCATTGTTTTAGGAATTTATACCCTGATTTATTTGATTGTCTTTCTAATCCAAAGAACTGAGATAAACAAGCTAAAGGAAATAAACTCTTCGATGAAGACGTTCATGGACATATTTAAAGTGGATGAAATAAAAAAATATGTCGAGTTGAGAAACGAAAGAGTAATGATGGATGCAGAGAAATTCGTTCTCGACCATGACAAAGTCAAAGAAATTATGAAAATCTCGATCGAGGAGACAGTCGGCCACTTAGGCGATATATATTTTAAACAACTCCTTGAGCAAAACCGAGAAATGCTTGGAATTATAATTAGTGTTCTAAGATCTCTTCCGAAGGAGGAAAGATTAGGGTTTGTGAAAAGTCGGCTCAAAATTAATCAAGAGGTTTACATAAGGATGTTGGAAGATGTCAATGATTTGGATGAGGACGAGTCTGATGTTGATATATCAAAACCCAAATAGTGGTTCAGCAGCATACAACATCAGTTTTCGGCAACAGTGGGCTTTGAACATGGATTAGTCTACTATTTTTATTCGGCTTTGGAAATGAAGTGGACAGTATATCATTGAATGCCACTACTGCCTAAAGCCGTTAGCCGACATCCAATACAGACATCATGATTTTATTGAGAAAGCCTTATTATCTTTTGCTGTTATTGCCTTTGTCGTCGTGACCTCCCCCATTTTACGGACCATGCTAAAAATGGAGATTTCGGGCTGTTTGAAGGGGTTAAAACGCATGGGAAAGGTAGGTATTTTCTGTTGCAGTTGATGTGCATTCCTCTGTTGCAAAATACCTTGCTTTCACATGCGGTGCCGCCGGCAGGCTTTCTTCGCCTGCTTGTATTTGTTGTTGATCTTTTATAAATTCTACGGGTGTCATTTGTCCCAAAGAACTGTGTGAACGGAAGTGATTATAATCGTCTAACCAGGCGTTGATCTTTTCATAAGCATCCTCTAGGGACAAGAACCAGTTGGTGTTTAAGCACTCATCACGGAAGCTGCCTAGTTAATAAAGGTCATTTATGGTTCTTCAAATTTTATTGGTAGCTTATAGAAGGATTCTTTTCTTGATCATAAAAAACGCCACTCAATTGTTCTTCAATCTTTTCAGAACTAGTTTTTTCTCTAAAGGATGCGGATGAAACAATGTCACGTGGATAAAAGACTTTAATCAGTTTACATCTCAATTTGTTTTAGATGACCAAACATCGCTAAAAACTATATGTAAAACGCGGAAAATGCAACGAGAAAAAGGAACCTGCCGTTTCAGTCCTACTACAATTCTGAAGGCCAGCTGTTTTGTAGCAAACAATTCCTAT
>JBGTIL010000377.1:0-2504 GCA_041745695.1 Chitinophagaceae bacterium
TCTTCATAAGGATGGGCTGCGATCATCGCTTGTACCACCTGCTGTTGCAGGTAAAAAGGAAACACCACCTCTATGCGCGATTCTTCTTCCAGGTGTTGCTTACCCACTTCGCCAACAAAAGGCCTGGCACCATCACCCGCCTTATAACTGCCCGTTCCTTTAGAGGTAAAACTGCACTCCGAATAATTGCCTATGCCACCTGCACCACCCGTAAACAAGGCGTCACGCAGCTCCTCCGCCTTGTTGCAGGGAACAAAAGTTACCAGTTTTCGCAGCATACCTTCTGCCGGAACGAGCACCTTGATTTCGTGCAGACCCAGCATTTGAGCCATCTTACCACTCACACCATTTACAACGTTGTCGAGATTGGTATGTGCTGCGTATAGTGTTATCCCATGACTGACTGCCTGAAGCAGCACGACATCAGGATAACCATCGCTAAGTAGTTTTTTCAACCCCTTAAAAATTAAAGGGTGGTGTGTTACAATCAAGTTGCACCCTTTGGCTACGGCTTCCGCCACAACCTCCAGGGTAACGTCTAAGGCACAGAGTACCCCGGTGCATTCGAGTTCTGCACTACCGGTGATCAAGCCTGCATTATCCCATTCTTCCTGTAGGCTCAGAGGTGCAAACTGCTCCAGCACGGTTAGAATGCGCGCTACTTTCATGCGGGCAAGTTAGCATAATACTGATATGTTGGTGGGAGCTTTTACCTTTAGTAAATAACAGCACTCTTGTTAAAACACATCCATAAACTTGTACGTAACGTGTCGGGGGATTCCGAAACCCGCAGCACGCTGACACGCGAAAAAATTCAGCGTTTGCGGCTTGCCCTGTTGTCTAGACAAAGTTTTGGCAACGGGCTGCGAGATGCGCTGCAGGTTCTTTTTGGCGTACTGTCAGCAGGGTTCGGCCTGCGTAGTTTTTTAATGCCCAATAAATTTATTGATGGTGGCGTCATGGGAATCTCTTTGTTGACTAATCATGAAACCGACCTTGGACTGCCTGTACTCATCATGCTGTTTAATATCCCATTCCTCATACTTGGCTATCGCCAGATCGGGAGGGGCTTTAGCATCCGGAGTGTTCTGGCTATTATCATCCTTGCACTGGCTGTAGCGCTCATACCGTACCCGGTTGTAACCAATGATAAATTACTGGTATCCGTATTCGGAGGTTTTTTTCTTGGTGTGGGCATCGGATTTACGATAAGAGGCGGTGGGGTAATAGACGGAACCGAGGTACTGGCTATCTACCTGAACCGAAGAATGAGTCTCTCGGTGGGTGACTTTATTCTTCTCTTTAACATCGTCATTTTTTCTGTTGCCGCCTACCTGCTGTCGGTTGAGGTAGCGCTTTATTCTATTCTTACTTACCTCTCTGCTTCTAAAACGGTTGATTTTATCCTCGAAGGGATAGAAGAATTTACAGGCGTCACAATCATTTCCACCCGAAGCCGACAGGTGTCTGATATGATTCAAACCAAACTGGGTAGAGGTTTTACTATCTACACCGGGAAAAAGGGCTTTGGCAATAGCGGAGAAGCAGCTAATACAAGCGACATCATTTTTACGGTAATCACTCGCCTCGAGGTGAACCGCCTTACGGCAGAAGTGGAAAAAATCGACAGGCGTGCATTCATTGTTATGCAAAGTATTAAAGACACCCGGGGAGGAATGGTGAAAAAACTGCCACTTAAAAAGATTAAAACCGGGAAAGCAGATACCTGAGCTTTGTCGTACCTTGTTCCCTCCTTAGCCCCATGAAAACAAGGCTGTACCATCCAGCATTAAACTACACTTATGTTTAAAAGAAACGCAGGCCATGTGCTTCTTGTATTATTGGTTATTACCGGTTTGGCAAGCCAGATCACTACTCCCACACTTAGTTCCAAAGAGCGTCGTTTTTTAGTAACCCATCTTAAAACTTCCAGGGTTTCCCTATTGGCGGAAATAGAAGATCTTGAAAAGGCTCAGTTGAATTTTAAACCGGATCGCTCTACTCCATCTATAAAGGAGCACTTGCAAAGTCTGGTTATAGCTGAAAAGCAATTATGGAATCAGGCCTATGCTACAATGCAGCAAAAAAGCCCTGCCAGGTCCGACCGGGCACCACTTTCAGACGAGGAGGTATTAGAGCGCGCTGTACAACAACGGGAACAGGAAACACTGCCAACACTAACAGGGGTGGAAACGAAAAAGGGATTAACCACAGATGAAGCCATGGTCGTATTTGACGATACCCGGGCGGCTGTGATTAAATTCGCTAAAACTTCCACCGGAAACGTTAGAAGTCAATCATCTGTGACCAAGATCGGTGTTGTAGATGGATATGGCCTGCTGTTGCTGTTGTCTGCCAATACCGATAGATACACACGAGAAATTGCCGCCATTAAAGCCCACCCCCGTTTTCCCCGGTAAAGGTCAACTACAAAATCAGCAGTGGTATTTTATTCGATAGTTTTGGGGCTATGCCACCAACTGGAGATCTGTACACAGCATACA
>JBGTIL010000378.1:0-5438 GCA_041745695.1 Chitinophagaceae bacterium
CTCGATGCGCAGTGGTATAAAACAAAACCAACCCGCGAAGGTCTGAATCTTAGCCTCAAGTCATGGATTGAAACGCAGTCGCTGCCTCAGGTATTCGACGCCGGCGACAAGTGGAATAACCTGCGCGCAGACCGCATCGGCGACGAAGCCGGCGTGCAATACATCATTAAAGGCGGGGGAAACGAGTACCAGCGTCTGGGCGAGATGAAGGCCACCAACGCTACCTTCATCATCTCTTTAAATTACCCGCAGGCACAGGATGTAGAAGATCCGGCAGACGCACGCTTTGTGTCCATTGAAAATATGAAGCACTGGGAATTGGCCCCAACCAACCCTGGCGCTATGGAAAAGGCCGGCATACCCTTTTGTTTGACGGCTGCTGATTTGAAAGATCCGAAAACCTTCATGACCGCATTACGTACTGCAATAAATTACGGCTTGTCAACTACAACAGCGCTGAACGCACTGACAAAGGTTCCCGCAACTGCGCTGGGTATGTACGGAGAAGTAGGAAGCCTCGATGGCGGCAAGTGGGCGAATTTTCTCATTACTTCCGGACCAGTCTTCGACGAAAAAACAACCATCTTCCAAAACTGGGTGCAGGGAAAAAAATACAACCTGAACGACGATGCCTGGAAAGATCCAAAGGGGATGTATAAAGTAGTGCTGAACACTCCCAATGGACCCGTGAATTACACGCTCGATTTTAAAAGTAACAGTGCTGCCAGTTTAATTGGTAAAGATACTTCGAACTCTAAATTCTTTTACGACGGACGACAGGTACGCATCAACGTGGCCCCAGAACGTAACCGTGGTGAGAACCTTCGCCTGAGTGGTGTTGTGAACGGTGACCAATGGACCGGAACGGGTGAAGACAGCGCCGGCAACCGGCTTACCTGGACGGCTTCTTACGACCGTGCAGGAGCCGTGAAATCCGACAGTGCCCGCAAGCGCCCCGTTGCGCCACTGGGCAAAGTCATTTATCCCTTTCAGCCTTTTGGCTGGGAAGAAGGTGCAGCTCCAAAAAGCGAAACCATTCTTGTCAGAAACGCTACCGTATGGACCAATGAAAAGGAAGGTGTGCTGCAGGGCGCAGACGTGCTGATCCGCAATGGAAAGATAACAGGGATTGGAAAAAATTTAAGCGCAGCAGGAGCCCGGGTTATCGATGGCACCGGTAAGCACCTCACTGCCGGTATCATTGATGAACATTCGCATATCGCGGCAGCCTCAATCAATGAGGGTGGACAAAGTGTAACATCGGAGGTTCGAATGGCAGATAACCTTAACCCAGATGATGTAAACATCTATCGCCAATTGAGCGGCGGCGTTACCACTTCGCACATTCTGCATGGATCTGCCAATGTAATTGGTGGACAAACCCAGCTGATCAAACTTAGATGGGGCGCCAACGATGAAGACCTCAAATTTAAAAATTGGGATGGGCAGATCAAATTTGCACTGGGTGAGAATGTAAAACGTTCTCCCGCCCAGGCAGGACAGAACAATCGTTATCCTGATACCCGCATGGGAGTGGAGCAAGTGCTCGTAGATGCCTTTACCCGCGCAAAGGACTATATGAAAGGCTGGAAAGCCTATGAAGGCAACAAAGGGAAAAAAGATGCTGTGATGCCCCGCCGCGATCTGGAACTGGATGCACTGGTAGAGATACTTAACAACAAACGATTCATTACCTGTCACTCCTATGTGCAAAGTGAGATCAACAGCGCAATAGATGTAGCCAACCGCATGGGTTACAAGATAAATACCCTCACACACATTCTCGAAGGTTATAAGGTTGCCGATAAAATGAAAGCACATGGTGCCAACGCGTCTACCTTCTCCGACTGGTGGGCTTACAAAATGGAAGTACAGGATGCCATTCCTTATAATGCTGCCATCATGCAACGGGTAGGCTTAAACGTAGCCATCAACTCTGATGATGCCGAGATGGCCCGCCGCTTGAATCACGAAGCAGGCAAGATCGTAAAGTATGGTGGTGTTACAGAAGAAGAGGCACTTAAAATGGTGACCCTCAATCCTGCCATCATGTTACATGTTGCCGACAGGGTGGGAAGTTTGAAAGTTGGAAAGGATGGTGACGTTGTTTTGTGGAGCCACAATCCCCTGAGCATCTATTCAAAATCTTTATACACTATCGTAGATGGTATCGTATATTTTGATCGTGAGAAAGATGAGCAGGTACAGAAAACAGTTACGGCAGAACGCAGCCGTCTTGTGAAGAAAATGGTGGGAGAGAAGCGCTCGGGTGCGCCGGTTTCCCCGGCTATTCCGAGCTACCAAATAATGCACACCTGCAGTGAGCATGCGCACAGCCATGGACTGCTGGTGATAGAAGAAGATTAAAGTGTTGCAGGCAGTGCGCCATACAGACCAGGTACCTCCTCCAATAACGCAAGTTTTTTTTTACAGTTGCACTACGCAGGAACAGATTTACAAAAATTGATACATGAAAAGAATCTTTTTTTATACAGCTTTACTTTTCTCATTCGCTGCACAAGCCCAGGAAACTGTGTACCCTACACCGGCGCAAACAGGGTCTACAGTTATAACTAACGCAACGGTGCATGTGGGTAACGGACAGGTACTACAGGGCGCATCGATTGTTATTACCGGAGGCAAGATTGTTTCCATAGGAACTAATGTTACAGCGCCTGCAGGCGCTACAAGGGTTGATGCTACGGGCAAGCACGTATACCCGGGTCTGATCTTGCCGGTGAGTACACTTGGCCTTGTAGAGATCAACAGTGTACGGGCTACAGTTGACGCGGTTGAAATCGGCGAACTCAATCCCAACATCCGGTCTATTGTGGCTTACAATACCGACTCGAAGATCATTAATACCCTCCGTTCGAGCGGTATCCTGCTTGCTAATGTCGTGCCGCAAGGTGGGCTGCTTTCCGGGGCTTCCTCGGTAGTGCAGCTCGATGCCTGGAACTGGGAAGACGCTGCCTATAAAACAGATGCAGGCATCCATTTGAACATGCCCCTGATGCTCCCCCGCCCTCCGGGCTTTCGTGGTGGCGGTGCCCAGCAGGGTCCGGCCGTTGATCCTGTAAAGCAAGGACTAGAGCAGGTAGACAGACTGAAAAGTTTTTTGAAAGAAGCACAGGCTTACAACAGCGTAACAGAGCACGAAGAAACCAATCTAAAATTTGCCGCTGTGAAGGGTTTATTTAATAAAAGCCAGAAGCTGTACATACATGCCAATACGGTAAAACAGATGCTGGTAGCACTCGACTTTGTAAAAGAGTTTGGCTGCGATGTTGTAATTGTTGGCGGCAGTGAAAGCTGGCAAATTGCTGACCTGCTCAAACAGAATAATGTATCCGTTATTTTAAATCAGATGCACAGCCTGCCCACCACATCTGATGATGCAGTGGATCAACCGTACAAAACGCCGGCGGTACTACAGAAGGCAGGTGTACTGTTTGCCATTAATGATGAAGACGGACAAACCCGCGGCCGCAATCTTTCTTACAATGCAGGAACAGCTTCGGCCTATGGATTAACGAAAGAAGAAGCACTGCAGGCCATCACCCTGAATGCTGCCAAAGTGTTAGGTGTAGCTGATAAAACAGGCAGCATTGAAGTAGGTAAGGATGCCAACATTGTAATCAGTACAGGCGATATCCTTGATATGTCAACCAGCACAGTCACTGACGCTTTCATACAGGGGCGAAAGATCAACCTCGACGACAAGCAGAAACAATTGAATGAACGTTACAAGCACAAGTACGGATTGAAAGCACCGTTTTAAACCGGTTGAATTGGGTTCCCTAATCGGGGCTTTTCGTTTCCAGTTCCATCAACGCATGCTTTTTTCTGCAATTGGTTAGACCAGAAAACTGTAGATGTAAGTTAAATCGTTGTTCCAGACAATTCTATATGACACGTTCCCTACTTTTAATGTTAGGGCTTTTAGCCGCTTCTTATTCATTCGGCCAACAAGAGTGTGATAGCACAGATTTAAAGTTAGACAAAGTACTGCTGACAGACTTTTGGAATTCATTTAAAAACGCCATAAACAGACGTGACAAGGCTAAGCTGGCAAGCCTTGTCCGGTTTCCATTCACTTGTGACTATGGCATTCTTGACAGTACTAAACCAAGTAATAAGCCATACATTAAAGTAACAAGCAAAACTTTCAATAAGTCGCAATTTCAAATATTCTTTGCGGAGAGGCTGGTGAATGAAGTAAACAAATATGATCTTCCAGAAGACCTTTTTATTTTTCAGCCTTACTACAACATGGCTGACAAAAAATGCGCTTACAACTTTCAATACATAGCAATTGAAGAAAACACTCAACACCCAGGAATGCAACACTTTTTTGACATACAGAAAATTAATGGAGCATTCAAAATAATTTCTTCATGGACATTACCTTAAGCTATGAAGAAAAGCCTACAACAGCAGCTTTGTCAAAGCAGGGCTGATGAATATGAACTCAAAAAATTACCCTGATCTCTGGCCGCGCCGTATTTGCTTCAATTTCAAAGCTCCTCCTAATTTTCACACATGATACGATTGGTGCTGGCCATCATTTTATTGTTACTCTCTTTGCTGTCTGTTTTTCGTGCTCCGATTCATGTGCTCTGGTATGCAGAGATCCTTGTTACCGAATTTCCATGGATATTTATACTTGCAGAAGTGGTCTTACTGCTCTGGGGTTTGCAGGCGGGGCGCTATGTTGCCGCAGGTACTGTCATCGCCTTCATTTCTCTTGCGTTCTTTTTGGTACCACCGGTGACTGCCGCACTTATTGGGAGAAAATTGCCGGAACAAATGAGAACAGCAGGCTTCGGAACTCCAGGTAGAAGACAACCACTCCCGTTCCGCTTCTGGAAAATGATGTCAGGCGTGGGTAGCACAACTGTGGCTTACAAGAGCCTGGTCTATACAGCTCCCGGTGTGCCCGCTCTTTCGCTCGATTTCTATCCTTCCCAACAGCCCGGCATGAAACCCTGTGTACTTGTGGTGCACGGTGGATCGTGGGCAGGCGGCAACAGCAAGCAGTTACCCGAACTCAATAGCCATCTTGCAAAAAAGGGTTACCATGTGGCCAGCATCAATTACAGGCTCGCGCCGGTGCATAAAAGTCCGGCCCCGGTTGAAGACATAGGCACCGCACTACGCTTCCTGCAGAGGGAGGGGAGCAGGCTCGGAATCGATACTTCCAGTTTTATTTTGCTCGGTCGATCGGCAGGCGGGCAGTTGGTTCTCAGTGCTGCTTATCAATTAGCGTTACCTCAGATCAAGGGAGTGATTTCGTTCTATGGTCCTGCCGACATGGTTTGGGGTGCTCAACATCCCGCCAATCCTTTGGTATTCAATTCAGGAGCAGTGCTCCACAATTTCCTGGGCGGCAGCTATGGAGAAGTTCCCCAGGCTTACGTTCAAAGCTCCCCAACCAC
>JBGTIL010000379.1:0-6110 GCA_041745695.1 Chitinophagaceae bacterium
TGGATCCGATTGATAAGAACTTCTTCGAAAGCGACTCGCTTTTCTTCTAGTATCAGTCGAATGGCCTCTGGCTTGCGGTAGCCCATCAAGGGATTGATCGCTTCCAGCCTGACGTCTATTTCGTTTTTTGTAAATGCTGCCTGGAAAGCCCGGGCAACATCATCATTATCGCTCACCGTAGTTCCTGCCATATCAAACACAACGAGTTTTAAGTGCATCTGCATCATTTTAAATTCTGGTGAATGATCTACTTTAAATGGAGCCGCTTTTTCCATACCACCTTCCATAACCCGATTCTTTAAAAAGCTAATTGTCATCCGTAAGGTGCGCGACCGCCATTGATCGGTAATGCTCGATCGGAGGCACCGGCTTTCCGGGGTCTTTGGCTTCATCATCCCATTCTCTCAACTTGATATAAAGTTCAAAATGCGGATCCCTTTCAAAGCTATCCGCTTCCGCTGCGCTCATCGTTCCACCCTGGTAGCGGAGCGTTTCCTGGCTGGCGGGTGAAAGCCTTTCTAAATAATCCGGGTATTTATAAGTCAGGTAACGTTTTGCCGGCACATGGCTTTGCACCAGGGCAACTGTCTTTATTGAAAAGCCGGCTTCCTCTAGTAACCGCGCACCAATTATTTCATGATCAGCAACACCTGCTTCACCCATCTGTGCCGAAGGAACATCAGTTGCGGTTAAGTGACCAATGTCATGAAACAAAGCTGCCAGAATCACTTCGTCATCATAGCCTGCCTGCGCTGCCAGGTGTGCAGCCTGTAACATGTGTTCCAGCTGGGACAGGGGCTCGCCGATGTAATCAGACTGTCCGTACTGCTCGTACAGGTGGAATATTTTTGATACGTTTTCCTCAGCCTTCTCCGGTACCATAGCTTATTTTCAGATTAGAAAAATGGGGCGAACAAATCATTCATGGTCTCCCCTCACTCTCTCAAATTAATGCTTACGATGTTCTTATTTTTTGTAAACACGAAACTCCAAAAGAGCATATTGAAACCTGCTACCTGTTTTCTTCTTCATCGGCCGGAAGTTTTAAAAAAGCACTCCTGCGTGGTGCGGGCATAACGGAGTCTTCACCCTTAACCGCTTTCCATATCACCTCACTGAAAAGGAGATCAGGTATCCTGTCTTCTTTCGAAAAATCGAAAGTGCCGCTAAGTTTTGCGCTTGCGTTGTTCTTCGTATTCTTCTCATTCAGGTCCACATTGGCCGGCACCGAGCTGAAGGGCAAAAGATTCGGCGCAGCCGTGAAGCTGCGCCACATCGAGGTTGCCGCTGCATCGTACTGGCTCATCGGGGGCAGACCAAGAATCAATTCGATCGTACGCAGCATAGACGAAGTAGAATACATGGTATGGTCAACATAGCCTCGCTTCACATACGGACCTGCCACATAAGCGGTCGACCTGTGGGCATCTACATGATCCGGGCCATTCTGCGCATCATCTTCAACAATGAACACAACGCTTTTATTCCAGACAGGACTTTTTGATAAGTGTTCTATGAATAATCCCACAGCCAGGTCGTTGTCCGCCACATGCGCAAAAGGTGTGGGGCGATTAAGTGTGAGCCCCTCTGTGTGGTCATTGATAAACCGCAGCGAATTGAATTGCGGAAGGGCATCAGCGGTCACCAAAGAATCAAACTCCCGTCGCCACTGATTAAATCTTACGGTGTCTCTGACAGTTTCGTCCCAGCTCGTAAAGTAGGGACAGAACCGGCCTACCAGCGCGGGGATATTGGCCTTGTAGTCGTCGGCAAATTCACCGTAGGTCCGGTAACTCACGCCCGCTCTTTTGCAGTAATCCCAGATGAACCCACCTTTTGGGTTCGCAACCGCCCGGTTTCCTTCACCATCATAGATGCCACCCCTGCCGCCATAACTGGTTGGCCAGGTTTTTTCGAGGTAGTCGGTAGCGCTGGCTGCCGTACTCCAGTTGTGACCATCGGCACTTACCTCGCCATCAACATAAAAATTATCGAGCAGTACAAATTCTCTCGCGAGTTTGTGTTGATTGGGAGTGATACGTTCGCCAAACAACACGAGGCTTGTATCGCCGTTGCCTTCCGGCATATCGCCCAGCACCTGGTCGTAGGTGCGGTTTTCCTTAATGATATAAAACACGTGTTTTATCGGTGACGGATCTCCCACCTTCATGGGGATGGGATTACCGGCAGCCCCTGTTGCAGTCAGCTCTTTATCTTTTGTATACGGGGAGTTGGCATACACCTGTTTCGAATAAGCCGCCAGCTGCCCGGGATTAGGTTCATCTATGACCGACATGGTACCCTTAAACAACCCACCGATATATTCTATTCTGCTTTGTTGTTTTTTATAGTCACCCTGCTGGTACTTTACTGCCTGGCTTACTTGTGTCGGGTCGGGACCTTTGGCATTCGCTGAAGAACTGAATCCTTTACCATTAGCCACCCAGATCTTGTTGCCAATCAACTTGACGTTGGTAGGGTACCATCCGGTAGGAATAAAGCCTTTCGACTGGCTCAACCCGGGCTTCGAAACATCGAACACAGCCAGGCAATTATTATCTGCATTGGCTATGTACAGCGTTCGCTGATCTTCCGACAGCGCCAGCCCGTTGCTTGAAGATCCCTCAGGGGCATTAGGATACAAGGCAGCATTCAACACCTCTAACACTCTGCTTGATTTGGTTTCGATCACCGATACACTGTTGTCGTTGGCATTGGCGACAAACAGAAGATCGCCCCGCTTGGAAAGCAAGAGTTCATTGGGATTGTCGCCGACCCGGACCACAACACCAAGACGCTTTTGCAGCGTTTCGAAAACCACCACCTTATCACCTCCCCACAAGGAAATGTATAATTTCTTTTTATCGGGCGACAGCTGGCAGGCATAAGCTTCCGCACCGAGCGCTACTCGTTGCTCTACTTTTTTGGTGACAAGACTGATAATGTAGAGCGAATTATTTTCTTTCGTAACAACGTACATTTTCTTTGCCGCGTCATCGATCTCTATACCTGCAGGTGAAATTTTTTCAGGCCACTTATCACCCAGAGGGATCGAATCCTGCAACCTCAGTTTTCCGCCGGTCACAGCATATTGCAATATCCAGTTATCATTACCGCCAGAGGCATACAAACGTTTGTTGTCCCCACTAAACTTCAACCCATACCACGACTTTGGCACCACATGATCATCTAATATTTTTTCGGTTGCAGCATCGATCAGCTGTACGCTTTGCACGCTTTGCCCGTTGTTGGTGACAGCTATTAGTTGCCTGTTGGGTGACACAGCAATATTCAGTGGAAGATCACCAAGCGGGATCGACCGCCCGGCAGGCGAGAGCCCCCATCCATTCGGCAGGGTGAGCTGGCTGGCCTTTGTTCTTGCTGTGACGGAGGGCTGTGCGCACAATGAGTTCAATACAATTAAAAGCGCCGGCAGCAAACAAAGTCTAATCATCATTTTACCCTGGTTTTTTCTTTATAATGTTCGGTCCGCTGTTCCCCTTCATCATCCATTTTTGGACCCTGCTGAATCTTCTTCCAATCAATAGTACGGTTATAGCGTTTCATGGCTTTTTGTGGATCAAAAACCCTTGCATCCGGAAACACAAATGAGTAAGGTTTATAATCTGGTACAGGGGTAAAGAAATCCTGCAGGAGAGATGCTGTAACATCATACTGATTCACATAAGGAACAGCCAGGATATTGTAAATCGTTTTGAGAATGGAACCGAAATTAGCATGCGTAGTGCTTACATAACCGCGCTTAACGTAAGGACCAGCCATCATCAGGATGCTCCGGTGTGCATCTATATGGTCGACTCCTCCCTGCGGATCATCTTCTGTAATAATTACCAGCATGTTTTTCCAGTAACGCGTGCGCGAAAGAAAATGCAGGATACGTCCAACAGCAAGGTCGTTGTCTGCCATGTACGAATGGGTGTATGGGTATCCATCCGCTGGCCGCACACCCGCGCCATGATCATTGGGCACCTGCATGGTAATGAGTTGTGGCATTGCCTCTTTCCCTGATAACCACATGCGTGTAAACTCCGATTCGAACTGTTGCATCCGGAACTGATCCGGGATGTTGGTGTTGTAACCGGCATAGTAATGACTGGTACGACTGAATAAGGCCTTTTGTATAGGTACCATTACTCCATGTGCCGCACCAGTCAAAGTATCGTTCCATTCTTCACGTACATGAGCCGTTTCATTGGCCTCACCGAAATTGTAAAAGCTTATTTTTTTTCTTTCCAGCGCCTCCCACAGTCCACCGGTTTCTGCATAGTCTTCAGGATCGATGCTTCCTGTTGAACCCGGAAATCTGCGCCCCGGTGCCTTAGAGAAAAGCTTTGCTGCTTTTGAAACGCTTGCATTTGTTTCTACCCATTCATTTGGAATTACTCCCACCATCCAGTGATGTCCGTGTATGGAGGCGTCACTGTCGCAATAGAAATTATCGCTAAAGGCAAACTCCATGGAAGCCTTGTGGTGATTCGGCATAATGTCGGCCTTCAGCAACGTGTCTGTGGCTCCGTGAACGGAAACTGCCATGCCGTAACGCGCCAGGCTTGCATCTCCTCTCCCTTTGCCGGCATTGCCCATCACCTCATCGTAGGTGCGGTTCTCTTTCGTAATGTAAACAATGTGCTTAATGGGGCTTTGAGAGCTACCGGGCAAAGCAGGTAAGGGATTGCGGCTGTTGACCGGGACGCTGAGCTTCCTGTACGTATTGCCAATGGCAACGCTGGTATACGCAGCAAGTTCTGCTGCACCAGGTATTTGAATCTTCTGAAAGCTACCCAATTGTATATCGCCGATGTAGGTGCCCTGCAGCGGTTTTATAAAATTTTTTCCCCCATTAGGTCCTGCGCCGAGGCCCCTGCAGCTTATTACATACATTTCTTTTTCGTCGGCAGAGAGCAACACACGTGCAGGTCCCCAGCCAGTAGGAATAAGCCCTTTGGTTGTTTTGGATAAGACATCAATTACTGCGATCGCGTTGAAACCAAGCAGGGCAACGTAAAGCGTTTTTTCATCCTTGCTCAGTGTGACGCCGAATGGTATTAACCCCCGGTAGCGGTCCAGGTCCTTACTCACTTTAATCGGAATATGACCAACGAGCTGATGTGCTTTGTAGTCAATAATCGAAATATTATCATTGGTTGCATTGGTAACGTAGGCATACCGCGCGCCAACCGCAATGGAATTAGGGCTTGCTCCTCCAACCACCTCGGCACCATCTACCATTTGGCCTACCTGGTGACCGGTCTTAAATCTATCCGTCACTTTGTTCTGCAACAAGTCTACAATGAATACACTCATGGCTTCCGAAGCCAGTGGACTGCCCACACCAGGGATCACCTTGCCATCTATAACGGTACCGTTGATAGAGGCTGGTGTATTATCTCCATAGGGATGCCAGTTGATCGTCCGCGCGTTGTAATTAGCAGAATCCATACCTGCCACCAGGGGGTAGGCATACATGCCGGCATTGGCAACGAAAGCCAGTGTCTTATCCGGACTAAGTGCGATACCAAAAGGCTGTCGCCCAACGGCTACGGAAGCACTAAGTTTTCTGGTTGCCAGATCAATACGCACCAGGCGAAAATTGCCTCGGTCTAAAACAAGGAGTTCATTGGACGAAGCATTTAGTACAAGATCGGCAGTAAAGCTGTCGTCGAAAGATTCACCGTTAATCGTTCCGTTTAGTGAGATGCTGTCGATCAGCAGCAGTTGAGCGATGTCGTAAATGATTACTGCGCCGTTATCGCCCCCACTGAGGTAAACCCATTTTGAATCAGGTGAGAAGGCAACGCCAAGGTTGGATCCGTTTGAAAGAGGTGAGGGAATTTTTTTGTCGTAGCTGGGCACCCGTGTATTTGCCAGGTCGGGAAGATTAACGATCGTAAACACACCATTGTGCAAGGTGACAGCTGTATTCCCATCAGGCGACAGGGCCATGCCGAAAGGATCATTGGTAATGCGGATGGTTTGTCCGGCAGGTGAAACGTAGCGGCCACTCGGCAGCAGGGCCCTGTTGCCGCTGCTGTCTATAAAACAGTATTCTCTGTGACCGGGTACAGTGAGGATGGTGTGCTGCGTTTGCG
>JBGTIL010000380.1:0-3702 GCA_041745695.1 Chitinophagaceae bacterium
CTCCGCCTGCACCTACTAATCCTGTAAGTGTTCCAACAATAACACCTTCCAACAAAATCAGGGGATAGTTGAACTTTTGCACTGAGTCTTCATTAGCATCTTTTTTCACTTTGCTCCTAATCATTGAGACAGACGCAAATACCATAAGTACGGCGAAGATCATCATCATGAAAAGGCCCTTGGTGACCTCAAAATCTCCTACTTCGAAGACCACTGATGGAATGGCAGGAACAATGAACTTGCGTGTCGCAAACACTGCCGCAATCGATGGAACTCCAAATATCAAGGCAGTTTTTAGATTGATAAACCCTTGTTTGTATTTGGGTAGGGTACCAACTAAACTGGTACTGCCGACGATGAAGAGGGAATAGGAAGTAGCCAAAACAGGTTCAATGCCAAATAAATACACCAATACAGGGACGGTTAATATAGAACCTCCACCGCCAATCAATCCCAGAGAAATACCGATAACGAGTGATGCGATGTACCCAAAAATTTCCATGCTTTATCTGTTTGCATGCAAATGTTGGCAAAGTTGTTTTTTTATTTCGTGATAATGGTCACGTAAGTGCTTTACCCAAATCGATGATCTCGATTTGAGAGCGGTGTTGTTGAATCATACCTTTTTCTGAAAGTTTTTTCATAAGTCGGGATATTACTTCACGTGAAGAATTCAAATCATGTGCGATTTCAGTGAAAGACAAATGCAGGTGTTGTGTACCCATTTTTTCGTGGTGTCTTTTGAGGTAATACACCAGGCGCTCATCCAGATTGCGAAAAGCAACATGGTCTATAGTTTGGAGCAATTCATCAAAGCGTTCGCGGTAAGAGCTTACCGAAAATTGTGCCCAGCTTTTGTAGGTTCCCATCCACTCATCTACGTACTGCAGTGGAATAGCTAACACCGTAGCTTCCGTAACGGCTTTCGCCATGAGCCCGCTGGTTTCGCTTCCTAAAGCACAAACCAGTGAAATAGCACAGGCTTTACCTGCGTCCAGGTAATACATGAAAAATTCAGATCCCTGTTCATCTTCTCTAAATATCTTGACCAAACCATCCAAAACTAAAATAGCAGACCGGATGTTTTGTCCGCTGCGCATCAAAACCTCACCTTCTGCAAAGGTTTTCATTTCAGCCACTTCCACTATTGCGCGAACCAGTGCTTTTTCCAGGGTTGGAAAACGTTTGGCGACTTCATTTTCTGTCATAATAGCAAAGATAATCGGGCGTCGGACGGGAAATGTGACTTATGTCTCGTTGTTGTCTGGCGTACTGGTTTAGTTTTGCTCAAATTTTGGAATGGTCACTCTTGCATTGGAACGCGTAAAAGGGAGCTTTGGATTTGAAGTAAAAGATGAGCTTGGTCATGTAATCAATACCGATAGTAGCCTGGAAAATGGAGGTGATGACTTTGGAATGCGTCCTATGCAGTTGCTCCTGGCCGCCTTGGGTAGTTGCAGCGCCATCGATATGGTTTCGATCTTGCAGAAACAACGGCAAATCATTGATAAATTCAAAATTGAAGTGAAGGGCGAAAGGGAGAAGGATGTTCTTCCCTCGCTTTGGAAAGAAGTTACCGTTACGTTTTATTTATGGGGTGATATTGATGAGGAGAAAGCGAAAAAGGCTGCGAATTTGTCCATAAAAAAATATTGCTCAGTCGCCGAAACGCTGCGGAGAGGCGGAACCAGAATCACTTGCGAAACAAAAGTAATTTCTTAAATATGCGGCGCGAATCATGGGGTGAGGATTTTTATAAAGAACTATTTCTTCAACAAAAACATAGAGATGCTGTCCCTTCTAATAAAGAGCTTACCCTTTGGGCAGACAAACTCATTTGTGTTCTTTATCCGCAACTCTCCACTTGTGCGCTTGCTTCAGTAGACGCGGTACGAAAAGCTTTTTCCATTCTGAAAAATGATTTACTCAACATTTTAGATACTACTACCGCCTGTTCCCATGCTGATAATCGAGACACAGTTGAACTTTTCTTTAGCGCGGTGCCTGAAATTTATCGCCTGTTGAATACTGATATTCAAGCCATTTTCGACGGTGATCCTGCAGCTCATTCAACGTTTGAAGTGATCAGGGCATACCCCGGATTTTATGCTCTATGTTTCTATCGGATAGGGCATGCTATGCACGATTTAAAAATTCCTTTATTGCCAAGAATTCTTACGGAACACGCGCATTCTAAAACTGGAATTGACATTCATCCGGCTGCACAGATAGGTCAGTTTTGTTGCATCGATCACGGAACCGGTATTGTGGTTGGCGAAACGACCAAGATCGGGAATCATGTAAAACTTTACCAGGGAGTCACCCTAGGGGCTCTGAGTGTGAAGAAGGGTTTGGCTTTTACCAAACGTCACCCCACTATTGAAGACAATGTTGTGATCTATTCAGGAGCCACCATACTTGGAGGCGAAACTGTTATAGGACACAACAGTATCATTGGAGGTAACGTGTGGGTGACAGAGAGTATTTCTCCGGGTTCTTTAGTGTATCACCATCCGGAAATCACTATTGTTGAAGGCAAATATTTAAGTGTATAGATCATGGCAAGCGTGTTAGATACGATAGGCAATACACCCATTGTTGAATTAAGGCAACTCAATTCAAATCCGGCAGTGAGAATATATGCTAAGCTGGAAGGTAATAATCCGGGTGGGAGCGTGAAGGACCGGTCCGCGCTGCACATGATCCGTGGTGCTTTAGAAAGAGGTGATATCAATAACAGATCCAAACTGATAGAAGCCACGAGCGGTAATACAGGCATCGCCATGGCGTTAATAGCCAATCTTTTTGACTTACAAATAGAGTTGATTATGCCATCCAACTCTACGCGGGAAAGAGTGTTGACCATGGAGGCCTTTGGTGCAAAAGTTATCCTGCTGGAGAATATCGAAGCCTGCAGAGATTATGCCCATGATAAAAGTGCCAGCGGTCAGTACTTCCTTCTGAACCAATTTGCAAATCCCGATAATTACGGAGCCCATTATAAAACTACTGGTCCGGAAATATGGCGGGATACACAGGGTATGATTACTCATTTCGTTAGTGCCATGGGAACCACTGGGACTATTATGGGAACTTCGATGTTTCTGAAAGAAATGGAGTCTTCTATTCAAATTATTGGCTGTCAGCCAACAGAAGATTCATCCATTCCCGGAATCCGGCGCTGGGCGCCAGCCTATCTGCCTAAAATATATGATCCGTCTCGAGTTGATCGGGTTATGGATGTTTCGCAACTCGAGGCCACTGAAATGACCCGTCGGCTGGCAAAAGAAGAAGGCATCTTTGGAGGTATGAGCAGTGGTGGTGCTGCATCGGCAGCCCTCCGGTTAAGCAAGGAACTAGACTCTGGCGTTGTCGTATTTATCGTGTGCGATAGAGGGGATCGATATCTAAGCAGTGATTTGTTTGGATAGTGAAAAAAGGTATTGTCATTTGGCTGTATCGGTCGGAAAAAACGGGGTTGAAGGCATGGCCGACTTGTGAACAATAATTCGTTTCATCATCTAAAAGTGGCCACATTTCCCTGTATGCATAATGTTTTCGGATTGCTGCCCAAAAAAGATTTTTGCAGGTGACTAACCGCGATTCTTACTAATTTTTTCCGGTCGGGTTTTATCAGGTTGCTTAGCATTATAGTAAGATGAAGGGTATTTGTTTTGGCTCCCGTTTTGCGGTCTCTCACCC
>JBGTIL010000381.1:0-4493 GCA_041745695.1 Chitinophagaceae bacterium
CAGAGTAGGTATCCACGGGCATTCCGGGGGAGGGTTTATGAGTACTGCCGCCATGTTGGTATACCCCGACTTTTTCAAGGTCGCGGTATCAAGTGCCGGCAACCACGACAATTCCATTTACAACCGTTGGTGGAGCGAAAAACACCATGGGGTGCAGGAGATCATTAACCCCGGTGGCGATACCACTTATCTCTATGGCATCGAGAAAAATGCTGACCTCGCAAAAAACCTTAAGGGCAAGCTTCTGCTGTTTCATGGCGATATCGACAACAATGTGCACCCGGCCAACACCATTCGTTTGGCGAATGCTTTGATCAAAGCCAACAAGAGATTTGACCTGGTGCTTCTTCCCGGGCAGCGCCATGGATTCGGCGATATGAACGAATACTTTTTCTGGCGGATGACGGACTATTTCAGTACGCATCTTATAGGAGACAGCAACAGCGCCATGCAGGTAGACATTGAACAGATGAACAGGGATGTAGAGCAGAGCGGACCAAAAAAGAAGGCATTGTAGGTAGACGTGTTTTTGGCAATCAACATAAGGCCTCCGGGAGTAAAATAAAAGCAACAGTTTTTTAACTAGCGATGGCGCAATATTCGCTTACTAGCGCCTGTTAATACACAGTAATTTCAAGAGCTATGTTTCTGCCGGTGATTGCTTTTCTTTTTCTTTTTGCCGTCCCTGTCAACAATGATCGTTCCAGCGTAACATCAGTTGTGCTACCCACTAACCCCGATCCCGTTCGCGTGAACAGGACTTTGCTACTTCAACTCGTAAACGAAAAAAGAGCCCAGGGCTGTCAGTGTGGCGATACTTATTATTATCCTGTTCCGGAACTCGCCTGGAACACCCAGCTTGAATCGGCTGCGCTTGGTCATAGTGCCAACATGTACAGCAATAACTTTTTCAGCCACATGGCACCGGATGGCACTAAAGGTGGAGCCCGCATAGAAAAGGCAGGTTACGATTGGAAGGCATACGGTGAAAATATTGCCAGCGGGTACACATCTGAAAAAGAGGTGATAGCCGGCTGGATCAAAAGTCCCACACACTGCAAGAACCTGATGAACCGGCTTTATAAGGAGATGGGCGTGGGGCGCGTCGGGAAGTTCTGGACCCAGGAATTTGGCCTCCGTTGAAAATGGCTTCTCCTGGCATAGTAGATCCATCGTTGGCGCCCGTTATGTTTGTGTCTTTTTACGGCGTATTTCTGCACAACTACCTCTCTCAGACTCATTACATTACTATTTTTTTACAGATCGATTAGGCACCCTTGATAGTAAATCTGCTCTTAAAGCGTGCATTGTAGCATTTGTCCCAGAGAAGTAATACATTGTCGTTCCCTTTCAACTGGGAGTAATATGATTTTTCGCAAATATGCATTTTATGGTTTAAGCATGCTGCTCCTGAGCGGCTGCGTTGGCAGGCAGGCTTTTTTCGTGAGCCCGTTCAATGGGGTTAACAATCCTTATCATACTATACCCACCAAAAAGGACTCCCTGTCTTCTGCCTTCTATATCAATGCAGCGCTCGCCTGGGGCAGTGCCAATGACAACGCAGGCGATCGGGTGTTTGCAGCCTACACAAACATTTCCCAGGGCCTGAACTTCGGGAGGTTCCAGGCTTTTTATGGAATTGGTATTGGTGCCGGTTCATACCGGGTGGACACTTATGGTCAGGATTCGATCCTTAACCCAACGGTGAATGCACGGGTTATCGACGCCAACGCGGGGCGAAAGAGTTTTGGTGGCTACGGCTTCGACGGCGGAATCAATTATACCATTTCTGGAAAGAAGAACGAATGGCGGATGTTGGGCTTAGAAATGTCGCTTAGAAAGGACTACGGGCAATACTTGTCGTTCCGTGAAAGGCTTCCTCCTGGTAGCGCTACCATCAATATCCAGCAGTCGTTCTACAGTACTGCGGGTTTGTATTCTGAGATCATTCATCATGCAGGGGATTACGACTACGGTCTTAAGGTCGGGGTCGGGCGGGTTATAAATCGTAATTATCATCGGGGGAAGATTCGAGACTCCTATTTTTATGCCTACAACGTTTTGTATAATTACTTCGATGTCGATCTTCACCTGACAAAAAACAGGTGGACAGGATACGTCCAGTACAATGATGCCTGTAAGGCTTCGGTGTTTATGATGGGCGCTAATTACCGGCTTTCAAAGCGCTAGTCCTGTTGATGCAAACCCGTCTGAAGTTGTGTGCGTGGTACCACTATATTCAACTATTTGCCTGGTTACCTTCTTGTAAAATTAGTTGGTGCCGCTCCATCCAAAGCAATTATTGTTTTTTATTCATTTCTGCCAGACCATTAAATTCTTTTAACTGAGCATAAATGGTGGCTCCAAGGAGTTTCCATTTTACAATTCCAGTCACTACATACCTCAGTTGTTTACTGTTTGCTGTACTATGTAAATTAATTGACAATGGTTGCCAGCTGGTTCCCATCACAAGGCCTGTTGTTGAAGAAGAGGCGCTCATAGGAACGGCTGACATGGTTTTATTGTGCTGCCCGTATTTTATTCCTAACATGTATTTCAAAGTAAACGTTTCCTCCAGGGTCGTGTTTTGCACACCCTTTACGTAATAGCTTGCACTGTCTGCCGAGGTAAAATTCCATGTCTTTATTTTGTCTGTCCCATGATCCCCACTATCATCGTCGTTTGTACCTCCTGCAAAGGATAGCATTCCAAACACAAAGAGGATACAGGCAAAGATTCCAAATCTTTTCCTGACCATTTTAGTAGCTCCCAGGCACAATCCGATAAAGCCAACGAAAAGTGCCAGGTTAATTAGCCCCCAGATTAAATACAGCATAAAATTTTTTTACAGGAACAACACGCGCAAAGAAACACAAAATATGCAAAAAATCTTATTTGGTCATATATAAATAAGAAATATCTCTGGTACATCATCAGACGCCGCTGCGACAGAATTGGTAACTTGAACGGCTAGATAATCATCCTGATTTCTGCTTTGGGTGCTGATAGTGATCATCTAACCATCATGCTTGTTCGAGTAACCAGATATCAAATTTATTCATTTGCATAAAGGCTTTCATTACCCTTTCTGCCCTGGCAGGGTCACTCATCAGTTTTCCTAAGATGGTCGGAATGATTTGCCAGGATACACCGAATTGATCTTTCAGCCAGCCGCACCTTCCTTCCTGGCCGCCCTCGGTCAGCTTATCCCAGAAGTAGTCTATTTCTTGCTGGGTTTCGCACTCCACTACAAACGACACTGCCTCGTTAAATGCGAATGCATGGGCGTAAGAACTGTCTGTTGCCATCATCACGTACTGGTTGATCGTGAACTGGGCATGCTTAACTGTTCCCTCGGGATCGCTTTGCCCGGCTTCGTAACGCAAAATACCTCCGATGGAAGCGTCGCTGAACACGGATGTGTAAAAGTTGACAGCTTGCTCAGCTTTGCCTTTTTGTTCACCCACAAATAGCAGGGAAGGGGTGATTTTTTGTCCTACATCCTGGATCTTTCCGAAAGAAATTTGCCATGATACGCCGAAGCGGTCCTGCACCCAGCCGTATTTCTCGCTCCATTCATACTTGTCCAGCGGCATGAGAACCAAGCCGCCATCTGCCAACGAATTCCATACAGCTTCGGTCTCAGCTTCCGATTCACAAACCACAAAAAAAGAAACAGAAGGATTGATGCTGTATTGAGGTCCTCCATTCAAAGCCATAAACAGCTGACCCTGAATTTCAAAGTTCACCACCATTGCCGTGTTGACGGTGATCCTTGAGTCATTAAAAACAGAGCAATAAAATCTGGCAGCTTCTCCTGCTTTTCCATCAAACCACAAGCAGGGAAAAATTGAATTCTTCATATTGTGATTGGTTAATAGAGATAACTTTTTGTAGCCCGAATGTTTTACGCGGGATAGCAGCAATCGTTTCTCCGTTTTTTGGGGAAGAGTGTGCTCATTGTGTTGATTGCTACCGGTAAAGTAATGTCAAACTAATACTCTGGTCTTTATCTGTTGTAATTTTTTCTTTCAGCGCTGTCAAGCCAAACATTGATCGTGTACCTGCTTGCTGCATGAGCCAGTTTTAACGAGGCTTGCTGCAGGTCAGACTGGGTGGCTTCAACGTTGTCAAGCTCATATGACCGCAGAAGGTTTTCAAATGTAACCATCCGCGCCTCCACTGTTTTGTCTTCAACGATAGATAGTCTGCCCCAGAATAACCTATAAAACTTTTGTTTCGCTTCATTATAATCGGCAGAACCAATCTTTTCTGTAGCCAGGGTTGCGGTAGCATCCAATGCTTCGGAATAAAATTCAAATTGTTTCACGTAAAAGCCGCTTCTAAACTCCCTTGCAGTTTGTTGAATATTTGCCTTTTCCTGGAGAATTCTATCATGATTTTGTTTCTGATACGCGTAGTAGGTTGCCCAAATACCAGCGATGATTGCCAATCCCTGTAAAATCTTGATCGCCGATTCTACCAGGTCAAAT
>JBGTIL010000382.1:0-1505 GCA_041745695.1 Chitinophagaceae bacterium
AACGGCTCACAAAACAGGTGCGTATCCAGGCCAAGTACTGGCGCAGCATGGAAGTGATCAAGGTGTTGAAAGCAGGTGGCATGCGCACCAAAAGCGGTATTATGCTGGGACTCGGCGAGCAAAAGGAAGAAGTTTTTCAAACGTTGGAAGATCTTAAATCAACCGGCTGTGATGTAGTGACTATCGGTCAATACCTGCAACCTTCCACAAGACACCTGGCAGTGCAGCGCTTCGCCCATCCCGACGAGTTCAGGGAATATAAGGACTATGGATACAGCATAGGCCTGGACTATGTAGAAAGTGGTCCGCTTGTGCGGTCGTCTTATCACAGCGAGCGCCACTTAGTGCCAGGGTATGGCAAGACTGCGTGGGAAGCAGAAAAGGCACTCCTACATGCCTGATGCCTGAACAATAACCCAGCTGAAGAAAAAACTCATTTTACTGACCCTATGAATACATTGCTTCAGTAATGAGACGGCTAACCTTAAGTGTTATTTGTCTACTGCTGCTTCAGGTTTGTTACACGCAGACAGGTTGGAAGAATATGGACGCTGCATACCAGCCGCTGCCGCCATCCGTTCATATCTACTTTCGCGATCAACCTTTAGACACTGCTCCATTCCGGGCTTTCTACATCGAGGCAGACCTCAGCAACCCCAACCTGTTGTTCACAACCGACACAACGAACAATCGGAGATTAACACCCACCGAGTTCTACTTAAAGAACAACAAGCCCCTGGTGGTGGTCAACGGTACTTTCTTTTCCTTCGCTACTAATAAGAACCTTAATGTGGTCGTTAACAAAGGAAAAGTCCTTGCCTATAATTCGAAGCAGGTAAAAAATTTGCAGGACAGTACCAAAACGCTCCCGATATACAGCAGTGCCATCGGCATTTCCAGACAGCGCAGCGCAGATGTAGCCTGGATCAGAACTGACAGTTCAAAACGGCGCGCGGCAGCTTTACAATTTATTTACCCGCCGGCAGCGATGCCCGCTCACCGGAAGCGGTTTAAAAAATGGAAGGTACAAACAGCTATTGGAGGTGGTCCGGTATTGGTGCAGGACGGCCAGGTGAGAATCACCAACGAAGAGGAACTCATGTTTGCAGGCAAAGGGTTCACAGACAAACACCCGCGTACTGCCATGGGATATACATCCGATGGAAAATTGATCATCCTTTTAATTGAAGGAAGGAACACCGCAGCGAGCGGGGCAACGCTCACCCAGGAGGCGCAATTACTAAAAGATCTGAATTGTATTGAAGCACTCAACCTGGATGGAGGAGGGAGCAGTTGCCTGCTGCTCAACGGCAAGGAAACCATCGCGCCATCCGACAAAAAACAGCGGGCAGTACCCGCTGTTTTCCAGATAGCCGTCAAAGAATAACGTCTATTCTTTCATATCCCAAACGAGTGCACTTGCACCCAAAATAGCTGCATCAGCTTCTTTCAATTCGCTGAAAATTAATTTAACCTTATTCTGAAAAATCGGCAACAGGTTTTTT
>JBGTIL010000383.1:0-10122 GCA_041745695.1 Chitinophagaceae bacterium
CCTCACCGAAGAAACAGGAGAGGTAGCCCGACTCATGAGCCGGATCTATGGTGACCAGTCTTTTAAAGAAAATGAAAAGGAGCATGACCTTGGCGATGAGTTGGCAGATGTACTTTGGGTGGTGCTATGTATTGCCAATCAAACCGGTGTAAATCTTTCTCAGTCCCTGGAAAAGAACTTCGCCAAAAAAACGGCGAGAGATTCCGGAAGACACCAGCAGAACGACAAACTGTAACAGCTGCCAGGTTTAAATTCTGCAGAGCGCGGACGCGGTGGCAGTTCACTCAACGGCGTAAATGGTGTTCTTTTTCAATTACTTTTTCAGACAGTGTCGCATCTGTCCTGGTGGAAGGCCATAGAAATAAAACAATCCGCATAAGAAAGCAGGCATAAGAAAGATACACGCTCACCAAAGCCAGGGGAATAAATGCGACGTAAGCCGCACTTCCCACGAAGTTTTTGACGCTATCCTTCACTGAAACCTTCGCTATTTTACTTTAAAAGTCCCGGTCAAGGTCCCTGATACCGGGCAAAATGCCTCCAATAGTTGTTCTTAGGTGGCAAGCGGCCATAAGTTTAATTCAAATCACACCGTCAAAGCCTCCGGTTCAGAATCACACCCACGAATGCTTTCGTTGACAGACGGCAACCAGAGCCAGTACAAAGTAGCCTGGCCATGTTTTTGTATGATGCAGTTCAAAATTAAGTCATGGGTCATCATGTTACCCCAAAAGGAATCTGGGAGGTTTTAAAAGCATCATTTAAGGGATTTGCGGAAGACAAAGTGCCGAAGCTGAGTGCTTCACTGGCATATTACACCATTTTCTCCCTGGCTCCGTTACTGATCATGATCATCTACCTGTGCAGCATTTTCCTTGGTAGAGAAGCCATCGAGGGTACCATCTACACCCAGATAAATGAGTTTGTAGGCAAAGAAGCTGCCGAGCAGATCCAAGGGATCATAAAGAGCGCTACGTTGGAAGGCAAGGGAGGCATTGCTGCTATCATCGGAATTATTACATTGCTTATTGGTGCTACAACCGTTTTTGCTGAGATCCAGGATTCGATCAACAGCATCTGGGGTTTGAAGGCAAAACCAAAATTGGGTATCAAGAAACTCCTGAAGGACAGGTTCCTTTCTTTCGGCATTATCGGAAGCCTGGGTTTCCTGTTGCTGGTTTCTTTGGGTGTGTCGGCAATTGTTGATGGCCTCGGTGAGCGGCTGAAAGATAATTTTCCTGATGTGACAGTAGTAGTTTTCTCTATTATCAACCTGGTATTGACTCTTTGCATCACTACGGGTTTGTTTGGTGTTATTTTTAAAGTATTGCCTGATGCCAAGATTAAATGGAAAGACGTGCTAGGCGGGGCTTTAGCCACCTCAGTACTATTTATGATCGGGAAGTTGCTTATCTCGTTATACATCAGTAAAAGCGACATTGGTGGCGCGTTTGGGGCCGCCGGATCCCTGGTGATCCTGATCGTTTGGATCTATTACTCAGCCATTATACTGTATTTCGGTGCAGAGTTTACAAAAGCCTACGCGCTGAAGTATGGGGCGGCAATTCATCCGAGTCGTTATGCCATTACTATAAAAAAAGTGGAAGTGGAAGGTGGCAACCGTTCGGTGCAGCAAATGGACGATGTAGACGTACATAACCTCCCCCAAAAAGAGTACGGGCCTTATTTTAATCACCAGGCACACCAGAAACATATGCCGAAACCTCAGATGCATTTTCAAAAAGATCAACCACCGCTTGGCATGATGAGTCTTATCCAGGCCCTGGGCGTTGCAGCCATAGCAAAGATTGCAGACCTGGGCAAGAATGAAAAGCCGAAACCAGGCAGCTAATACCTCTCTTCGCGGCATCTGGAGCCCGCCCGGCCTTCAGACGCATTGCGGAAGCTTTGGATAAACAAGAACACAAACCAAAAACTTGTATTTATTTTGCCGGCATTATGTCGACTGATAATAACAGGTTTGCGGCTATCATCTCTCACTGTAAGGAGTATGGATTTGTATTTCCTTCCAGCGAAATTTATGATGGGCTGGGTGCGGTATATGATTACGGGCAGTGGGGCAGCGAATTAAAAAAGAACATCAAGGACCATTGGTGGAGAAGCATGACCCAGATGTATGAGAACATTGTGGGCATTGACGCGGCCATCTTCATGCACCCAACAACATGGAAGGCCAGCGGACACGTGGATAATTTCAGCGACCCGATGGTCGATAATAAAGACAGCAACAAACGCTACCGCGTCGATCACCTGATTGAAGCCAAAGTGGATGCGCTGGAAACTGGCGGGCAGCCGGAAGCCGCGGCAGCACTGCTTCAGCAGATGAATACCCTGCTGGCCAGTGATGATTTTGTGGGTTTAAAAGCGCTGATAGACACAAACCAAATTACCTGCAGTGTTAGTGGAACCGGTAACTGGACGGAAGTACGACAGTTTAACCTGATGTTCTCTACCGAGTTTGGAACAGTATCTCCCGATAATCCCGACGAAGCCAGGGTGTACCTGCGACCCGAAACTGCCCAGGGCATATTCGTCAATTTTTTAAACGTTCAGAAAACCGGTCGCATGCGTATACCATTTGGTATTGCACAGATTGGAAAAGCATTTAGAAATGAGATCGTTGCCCGCCAGTTTATTTTTCGCATGCGCGAGTTTGAACAGATGGAGATGCAGTTCTTTATCCGTCCGGGTACGCAGGCGCAGTGGTACGAGTACTGGAAAGAAGAGCGTATGAAATGGCACCTGGAGCTCGGCATCTCTTCAGATAAGTACCGCTTTCACGACCATGTGAAATTGGCCCATTATGCCGATGCTGCCTGTGATATTGAGTACGATTTTCCGTTTGGTTTTAAGGAAGTAGAAGGCATTCACTCCCGAACAGACTTCGACCTGAAACAGCACCAGGAGTGGAGCAGGAAGAAGATGCAGTATTTTGATAATGATGTAGACCCGTTAACAGGCAAGCCCTTTGGAAATTATATTCCTTATGTTGTTGAAACCTCGATCGGTCTCGACAGAACCGTGTTGCTCATTTTGAGCGAATCTTATGAAGAGCAGGACCTCAGTACGGATGAGAAGAAAGACAGCCGGGTTGTGCTGAAATTCCCGCCTATGCTCGCACCTATTAAACTGGCCATTTTACCCCTGGTAAAAAAAGACGGGCTGGCAGATATCGCGAAAGATATTATGAAAGAATGCAAGCGGCATTTCCGTTGCTTTTATGAAGAGAAAGATACTATTGGTAAACGTTACCGCCGCATGGATGCACTCGGAACACCCTTCTGCATTACTGTAGATTATCAAACCAAAGAAGACAATACAGTCACGATCCGCCACCGCGATAGTATGCTGCAGGAAAGAGTGGCGATTGAAGACGTCAGGACAATTGTATTGAAGGCTATCTCTTAACAATTTCTGTGCAGCAGTATTAGACAGCGTCTGTCTCAACACCAATCAAAACAGCGTTTATGAAAAAAATTATTTCAGGTATTCTTGCTCTATTTTTTGTGGTTAATACGATAGCCCAGGAAACAGCGGGCAGTCCTCAAAAGTCACCAGGTCAAACATCTTTCTATGCCGAAGTAGGCGGACCGGGGCTGGTTTTTTCTGCTAATATTGACAAGCGTTTTAATACAACGCATCTGGGTTGGGGCGGCCGTGCAGGTATTGGTTTTGCCAGCAGCTTGGAGGAAAGAACAGTGGTTCAGCCAAATGGAGGTAGTTACACACTTCGTGAGGATGTGTCCATTCTGACGCTTCCGCTCCAGGTAAATTATATATTTGGGAAAGGCGATTCCCCACACACATTTGAAGTGGGTGCAGGCATTACCATAGGGGGCAAAAAAATTGAAATATTTAATTTTTACGATGACCGTCGCTCTAATCTGTTCGGCACAGCCTCTTTTATGTATCGCAGACAGCCAGCCGACGGGGGCTTTACCTGGAGGTTAGGCTTCACGCCCATAATTGCTAAAGGATATATTCAGCCCTTTGCGGGTGCGGGCGTAGGTTATAATTTCTGATGTTATGTTCTAGCGTAGCGGCTTGCCTCCCGATCCGTATCAGTCATTCAACTTGCGCTCTTAAAAGATTTTGGCTTGTTAGCCTGCGCGCTACCCGTATAACTCGAGGTGAATATCTTTCCTGCTGTAACCAAGCTTCAAGATTCGCTCCTTGGCTTCATCCACCATGGCTTTCCAGCCGCAAAGATAAAAGTTGGCGGGCGGGGTTTCCACCGTATCAACCATGCGGGCATGAATCATGTTTTCGTACACGGCATGCACATAGCCGCAGCAGCCGTCCCAAGTCTCTCTCGATAAGGTAGGCGTGAACTGAAAGCCTGGCACTTCCTGTTCAAGCCTCCGCATTTCTTCCAGGTATAACAGGTCCTGCCGCGAGCGGGTTCCGTAGATCAGATGAATGGCCTGGTGATCGATATTGTGGTTGCCTATATGATGCACCATGCTCCGGAAGGGAGCAATGCCTGTTCCGGTGCAGATAAAATAAAGGTCTTTTTCTATTACCGGGGGAAGTGTAAACACGACCTGGGGACCGCGAAGGGTAAGTTCCGACCCAACATGCACCTCGTTGAACAAATAGGTAGTTCCGAGCCCTGGATTGAGGAGAACGATCAGCAATTCAAATACATTGGTTCCGTCGGGCCATGAGGCAATCGAATAACTGCGCCAGCGCTTGTTGGGTTTTTCGTGAATAGGCAGGTCGAGCGTAACAAATTGGCCAGGTTCAAAGTCAAATGCACCTAATTCCTTTACCTGAATATAAAAACGACGCGTGTTATAAGTTTCGTTTTCTATTCGGGTCACAATTCCTTTGCGCCAGGGTTGTAAAGCCATTCAACAGTTTTATACAAGTTACACAAAAGGGGAGCAGCTCTCCTGTAAAAGAATTTTAGGCTTGTAGCGCAGTCTTGGCATAGTAGTTGAAATTGTTCAGTTAAATTACTAAAACAACTATTAAAATATTTTTTTGTCGGACGGTTTAGGTAAGAGAGCTGGCAGTTATGCCGGCTCTTTCTTTGCCCCTCCCTGAGCCAAAACCCATTACGGAATAAGGAAAAATGTAATAGCTGAATCGGGCTACAATCAGCAGGAATTTCTCGCGACTCCTTACTACTGATTCATAACAGGTTCCAAACGAACAGGCTTTTTTGAAGCGACATAATACAGCCGTCCTTTCCATTTGTAACCGACCCTGATGCCTTCCGCCGAAACTGCCTTCGATTTCGAACCCTCGTGTTTTGCCTTGACCAACAGCCGCACAGTTTTGTTCGCGGTTTTGGGCACCAGTATAGTAGTTGAAGGCGCATTAGGTGTGTTTGGGTTCACCTTCGTTACCGGGGTTTTACTAATTATTTCCGTACTGAAAGCATATCGACATCCATTTACGGTTACTGACATCGGCACGATGCCGGACTGCGGACTGTAACTGAGGTAAATATAATAGGTGGTGGGGAAGTCGTTCTTCGAACTATTTACAGGCTTGCCTGTTTCATCTGTGACACCGGCGGGTATAGTTCCCGGAATAATATCCTGCGTGAAAGCATAGAGTTTGACCGATGGTTGTGCGGTTGCTGATAAACCCCAGGCGACACATAATAACAGCAACAGGTAGCATTTCCAACGTTCCATAGAGAAACTGATTTAGGATAAAATTCGTAGTTTACAAACGTATTCCCAAAACAAACACTTGCGGGCACATTCGATAACATCCCTATTACTACACCAAATGAAAGCATTGCCGTGCATCCCTCTCATCCTTCTTTTTATATCCATTCAATTTTTTAGTTGCAACGTCAAAGAGCCCAACGAAGAAAATAACCCAGGCGAGCAAGGCAGGGACGGCATCGACAAGGCAATGCTCCACGAATTTTTGATGACACGTGATCCGGTGCTGAATACGATCCCAAGAGAGCGCCTCGCGATGGTCCAGGAAATGATGCAGAACAATCCTCTTAGCCGCACTACCCAAACCACACAAACGGCAGCGCTTGCCTGGCAGGAAAGAGGACCCAGTGCTATCGGCGGCCGTACACGCGCAATCATTATCGATAGAAGAGATGCATCCGGAAATACGGTGCTGGCAGCGTCGGTCAGTGGGGGAATCTTTAAAACCACACGTTTTACTACCGCAACACCTAATTGGGTACCGGTGAATGATAAATTGGCAAACCTCGCAGTTACCGCCATGGTGCAGGATAGTTTGAATCCTAATATTATGTATGCGGGTACCGGCGAAGGTTGGTTTAATATAGATGCCATCAAGGGGGCAGGCATTTTTAAAAGTACGGATGGCGGTAATACCTGGAATCTCCTGCCTTCTACAGAACGCATCTTTGAATATGTGCAGGACATTGTCACAGACAGGTTTGGAAACGTGTACGCTTCCCTCCGCAATGAATCTGCTACAGGGGCGCGCGGTGTTCAACGCTCTATCAATGGTGGAACCACCTGGACGCAGGTACTCGGTCTGCCCCTTGCCGGTTTCACCACCGGGCGTGCCGCTGATCTCGAAGTAGCAACCAACGGAGATATTTATGCAACACTTGGCGTGTTTTCACCTTCGCAGGTTTTTAAGTCGAGTTTTGCCTTGAATGGTTTAAATACCGGCGGCCTCGCAAGCTGGATAGAGATCACGCCTGCAAGGTCTTATCCCACCCAGAGAGCAGAACTGGCGGTGGCACCCTCCGATCCGCAAAGGCTTTACCTCCTCATGCAGAATGAAAATTCCAAAAGTGTTACTGCCATTTTTCGCTCCTTCAACGGCGGCGCCAGCTGGGATTCGCTCGCTGCACCAACGGATGTTTTAAACGGCAACGGACCGCAAACATGGTACAACCTGATCATTGCAGTTAATCCCTCCAACCCCGATGATCTGATCATTGGTGGTTTGCACCTGGGACGGTCTTCCAATGCAGGCGCCACCTGGACTAATATTTCCTCTGGCAGCGTACACGTGGATCAACATATGGCCCTGTACTTTGGACCATCAAGGCTTTACGTGGGCAACGACGGCGGCGTGTATTACTCCGATAATATTAATGCAACGGCGCCAAGCCTCACCAACCGGAATGCAGGCTATAACGTAACCCAGTATTATGCTGCCGACCTGCATCCTGTTAATCCTAATTACTTTTTGGCAGGTGCCCAGGACAACGGCACACAGCGATTTACGCTTCCGCGTGTAAATCCAGGAGCAACTGTTTCCGGGGGAGATGGCGCTTTTGCACACATTGACCAAACCGACGGCCAGATCCAGATCGCCGCGGCTCAGTACAATAATTACTTCCGCTCGCTCGATGGTGGCAATTCGTTTGTGCTCCAGGGAGCCATCTCTAATGCCAGAGGCCTATTCATAAATCCTTCCGACTACGAGGACACAGACAACATACTTTATGCAGGGGACGAGCCTGGACAGTACTACGTGGTTTCAAACTGGCAAACGGTTCCGTCCGGCAGCCTGAAAACCTTGCCGGAGATTGGTATACGGCGGCAGGTATCGGCAGTTAAAGTAGATCCGTTTACTCCAAACACAATATGGCTTGGTACTACCACAGCGGAAGACACTGTTACAGGTCAGGTGCCGGTGCTGCTGAAGGTCACCAGCGCAAATAGTACCCCGGTGGTAACTGTGTCTACTACACTTCCTGTACCGGCACGTAGTTCGGTATCATCCATAGATGTAGATGCAGCCAATGCTGCCCACATACTTGTTACGCTGTCTAATTACGGTGTCACTTCTGTACTTGAAAGCATTAACGGGGGCGTATCCTTTACCAGCATCGAAGGCAACCTGCCCGATATGCCTGTACGCTGGGGCGTGTTCGCGCCTGCTTCAGCACAGTTAGACGGACCTTCCAACGGGAATGGAGGAATTCTGCTCGCTACCGAGCTTGGCGTATGGACAACCTCCAGGGTCAACGGTCTGGCTACCACCTGGATCCCCAATGCTGCCAATCTCCCTAATGTGCGTACCGACATGGTTAAATGGAGATCTCTGGATGGTCTGGCAGTGGCAGCTACGCATGGAAGAGGGCTGTACACGACTGTATTGGGAGCCAGTTCCGGCGGCGGCGGCGGTGGAGAACCTGTGAGTTCCAATTTCATCAAATACATTTCAGCTTCAGGCGGCAACCTCCTGGTGGTTACGGGAACTGCACAATCCACAAAAATGACCTTGCGGATCTTTGATGCAAAAGGTAGCCTGGTGTATCAGTCTGCAAACGGATACGGCACCACCAATATAAATCTCGCCACACTAAGCACGGGTGTGTTCATCATCAACATCGTGGGCGACAAGGGAGAGAAGTTTACGGGTAAGTTTTTCCGGCGCTGATAAAAGATTAACGAGAAATCTTTAAACTGCATCACTGGTTATGCCTGGTGATAGGTTAGTTTTGCACCCCCGATGAGCGTTCAGGATTTGCTGTTCCAATACCAACAATCTCCCCGTGTTTCTACACTGGCAGACAGGATTTCTTTTGCCGAACCGCAAAAACTCTGGGCTAAGAACCTCAGAGGAAGCTCTGCCCAATTTGTAGCCGGTGCCGCTTTTCTGCATCCTTCCTGCCAGCAGATTAATCATGTTTTTGTTTGCAATGATCCGGAAGAGGCTGCCTATTTTCATAATACGCTGGAAAATCTGACCGACGCACTCAATATTTTTTATTTTCCTTCCTCATTTAAAAACAACAAAAATTACCGGCTGCTTCATTCATCACATGTGATGTTGCGCACCGAGGCTCTTACCAAATTTGCACAGGGTACCGGAAACAGGGTGGGGGCACTCGTTACTTATCCTGATGCCTTATTTGAAAAGGTTGTAGTGTCAACCACCATCTCTGAAAATATTATTCATATAAGAACAGGCGATGTTTTGAATACGGACGAACTGTATGAGAAGCTCGTAAACTACGGATTTGAGAGAACCGATTTTGTATACCAGCCGGGCCAGTTTGCGATGCGCGGAGGTATACTTGATATCTATTCATTTGGCAACGAGAAACCCTACCGCATCGAATTGTTTGGTAACGATGTAGACTCCATCCGTATCATTGACCCGGAAACCCAGTTGAGCGAACGGAGGCTGTTGCAGGTTGCCATTATTCCCAATGTTGATCTTCAGTTCGACAACGAGGAAAAAGTGTCCTTACTTGAATTTCTTGCACCGGATACCGTTCTCTGGTTCCAGGACCGAGCACTGACCAATGAGCGCTTACTCACCTGCGAAGAGGACCTCCAGCTTTTTCTGCAACTCAGGGCGGAGAGCACCAAACGCGACGATGAAGAGGATGCACTGGAGAAGCGTACCGTTAGTGAACAGGATTTTATAAGTGCTTCTGATTTTTTTGAGCAGGCAGATAAAAGACATATTATTTATTTCGGGCACGAGCGGCCCGAGCAATTCGATTTTGAATTACTTTTTAATACAAAGGAGCAGCCTCCTTTCAACCGGCAGTTCGACCTGCTGATCAAAGATCTCAAAGGCTGGGAAAGTAAAGACTTCACGTTGAATCTTTTCGCAGAGAATCCCAAACAGCTGGAACGTCTTTACAGCATATTCACGGATCTGAAAGAAGAGATACATTTTAACCCGCTGGCAACTTCAATCCACGAAGGCTTTATAGATGAAGATCTGAAACTCATTTGTTATACCGACCACCAGATCTTCCAGCGTTACCATAAGTATAAAGTCAAACAGGCTTACAACAAAAGCAAAGCGCTTACACTTCGCACCCTGCGCGAACTTCAGCCGGGTGATTTTGTAACCCATATTGACCATGGAGTGGGTGTGTACAGCGGGCTGCAGAAAATGGAGGTCAATGGGCGCCTGCAGGAAGCCGTTCGTATCATCTATCGCGATAGTGACATACTTTATGTAAATATCAATTCACTTCATAAAATCGCGAAGTTCTCAGGCAAGGAAGGATCAGTACCCAAAGTAAATAAACTGGGCTCCGATGTCTGGTCGAAGCTGAAGGAAAAAACGAAGACCAAAGTAAAAGAAGTCGCCTTCGACCTGATCAAACTCTATGCACAGCGCAAAGCCCAGGTAGGCTTTCAGCATCAGCCGGACAACTACATG
>JBGTIL010000384.1:0-6459 GCA_041745695.1 Chitinophagaceae bacterium
CAAACCCCCAGATGATACCAGACGCTATCATCAAACTAATTGAAATGTCAAAAGGAAAGCGTCCTTTAAGAACAGTAGTTGATGGATTGACGGGTGCAATAGTTGAAAAAGCTAATCATGAAGTTCAGCAGGGATATGTGGAGTTTCTTACAGCTTTTGGAATGAAAGAATTGGTGAGTTAAGGTAAATAGCCTGGTCACAAAAAATGTATTATAAACAGTATTAAATCAAAGATGTCCAAACGTATCACGTTTGCCTCTTGCCCTTCACTCCAAAGTCGTTACGGGAAGGAGAAACAGATATGGAAAAGTGGTTTTTGAATTGTAAAAAAAGACCTGAAATGGAAGGATCAAACAAGGAAATACATACAAGATGGCTGCACCTAAGGCTCAACCAGAGGGTTCAATAGCTGTACACCCGAGAAACAATTCTACCATTCCTAAGCTGGCTGCTTACCAATGAAAATTTGAAGAGCCCATTCTCGATAAGACTGAAGAAATCAAAGCCGGAATGATCCAAGTTTGTAAAGCACGGTCGCAAAAATAATGACCCCCAACTCTATCAGTGAACACTCCCTTAAATGAAAAAGAATGGTGCAAAAGGGAGCCTAAGGTTATTTTGTTACGCGAACTTAATGATACTTGCCGCGTGGTATGTTCCTGCCAGATAGCCGTATTAAAGGCCGCGGTTGGATTTATGCTTTTTGTGCAAAGCCGGTCGAAACAAGGACACAATCAACCACTTGCATTTATTCTTTTTGCCATAGGCAATACCTAAAAAGCAAGCTTGTCTGCACAGAATTTTTCAGTCCTTGTTGGTGCGCGAGCGGTGTTGCCGAGAAACCTGCCCTCAGACCAGCCTCCCATTTTGCAGATCTATAAACTATATCTGCATTTGTATACAATTGAAATCTTGAAAAAGAGGGCAGGTTGGCAGCGTTTAGTGAGTAAGATGCTTTCGTTTTAGTCTCGATGACTGTATTACTAGCTCCATTTAGCTTTCTATCGACAGTGTTTGTAACGACCAGCCCCTTTTTCCAATAGTTGCCTTGCATACTCCCCCCTATCCACCAATTTGTTTTAAGATTGTAGTGATACTGAACATTTGCCGTTACACCGAACACTCTATGCAAGCTTTTTGCAACGGTACGTGTGGTGGTAGAATCAATGTTGAATTGAGTGGTACTATAAGGGCCGGAACTAAGTGTTGATGAGGCAAACGGGTGCAGTTCAACCCCAAGGCTGCTTCTTGCTGCTGTTAGGGTCAGCCAAAATCCGGGTATAGCAATGGCATATGATTGCATTGGATTGTCTGCCCCGGAAAAATAATGGCTAGCACCCGAAAGTGGTAATGGAGCTGTCCACTGAATACCTGTTCGCATCAGCAATCCCTCGACAGGTGGCGGCGATAATGCAATGTTTGTTGAATCCAACTCTCTTTTTAGAATGGGCGAGTCGGGTTGGTGTTTTGCGGAACTAAGTATCTTAGAAATGCCGGTGGCGTTAACAACGTTAGTGCTATCGAAAACCTGATTGGCAGAACTCGTTGTACGCCCGGCACCATCCTTCCTTTCTCGTCTTTGTGAGATGGCAGCCAAAGGCAAACTCGTTTTACTAATTTTACCTCTAAGGATTAAGATTTTTTGTTTGCTGAGGAAAGAAGCCACTGAATTTTCGACTTTAATCTTTTTTTCAGCAGCCAGCACGGGATTATAGATTACAACGTCGGTATTGCTTCTACCTTTGGAGACTGTTGCCCCATTTTCAGATCGCGTAAGGTATAATTGAGAGCTGTCAGCACCGTTATTAGTTGCGATATACCCAATAGTTTTATCATGATGGTTGGTATCGATTAAAAACGGAACGCCAACGAAAAAAACCAGTAGTAAAAGAGATGCAGGCACTACACGTTTCTTTGCCTCAGTGAAAGGCGCTGTATTCGCGACCGGTAAATCGTTTTCCAATTTTCGCAGCATATCTTCCCAACCCACTTCAGATGCCGGCATTGAAACAGGGGGTACTCCTTCGTTTAAATATTTGGTATCAGAGATTTCGTCCACAGTGTGCTTTTTTGTTTAAGAAAAGTAGTTTTTCAAAACAGGTTTCAGCTTTTGTCTTGTTTCACTTAAATGCCATTTCACGGTTCCCGGACTGATTTTCAGTTGCAAACTTATTTCCGCGATAGAGAAACCTTCCAGATAAAATAAGCTACAAACAGCCCTCGTAGCTGGTGTAAGCTTGTCCAAAAATCTGTAGGTATCTTTTCCTTCAAGTGCCTTTAAAGGATTTTCGTAAACTGAGTATTCGTGGTGAGCCGTTACTGCCTCATGAGTCGGATGTTTCAGCAATTTTAATTTATCCAATGCCGTATTGCGCACAATGGTATACGACCAGTTGAAAAAGTCCGTGCTGTTTCCTTTGAAAGTAGCGATGTGCTTAAAGACTTTCAACATGCCATCATTCAAGGTTTCTAGAGCTTCGTGATCGTCTGCAAAAAAACGCTTGCATAACAGAAAAAGGCCTGCATAAAACTTGAGATAAAGTTCTTTTTGACCCAACCGGTCATTACGGGCACAATCCTCTATAAGTTGCTGTAATGATTTCAATACACGGTGTTATCGTATGAAGGTCAATCCGAAATGCCTATTATAAGTTACGGCACTCACGTTCCCGTCAAAATTTCAAACAGATTGGCTTTATTGATAGGTATACGCTCTTGTTACTGTACGTCCCCCACCGGAAAACTTAGCCGAGATTGGACGGCCGTCTGCCCTGTATTGGTAGGTAGTTGTGAGCAGCTCAAGTTGTCCGCCTGGGTAAAAATTAGTTTGCGTTATTTCATTGTTTGGCGATACAGCGGCTCCCCAATGTTTTTCAAGACGTACTTTACTTATTGCCAACGGATTTACTTTATCATCATATCCAAATTTGTAGGTAAAATTTAGTTTGTATGATGCAGATAAAGTATCAGGTATATACTCCCTGCGTTCTATCAAATTGCCTTTTGCGCTATAGTCCCAAGTGTAATAAATGTTAGGCTGGGAAGGTACAGGCTGGCCAGCTGCATACGCGTAGTGTTCGGTTTTTATAATACTATGCGCGTTGCTGTAAGTGTATAACACACTGTCGAAAAAGGTTTTGCCATTTCCTACACTAATTCTCTTGGTATAAGAAATTTCATCTGAAGCACCATTTATATAATGTACAAAAGCATAGCTTGTGTCGTAAAGAACATTTTCAATAGTTTGATTCTCTTTATGCGCGATTCTAAAAACCCGACCTTGTGCATCATAGGTATAAATGGTATGGGAGGAGTACGTTTTTGCCCCCGGTGAGGTGGAAGTGGTATGGTAATACTCCCGGGTGAGCTGCCGGGTCGTATCGTATGCAAACTCCGTAGTTGCTGTAGTGCCATCCTCTATTGAAATAGTTTTAGTTAGCAGTTCCGAGCTGTCGGAAAGTGTTGTATTCCGGGTATTGCTTCGATCTAGAGAGAGCTCCTTTTGGCAACCGCAAAGCAATACAACCGCAAAAAATAGAAGCGAGAAAAATAGAAGCGAAAAAAAATTTTGCATACTAATCGGATTACTGGCTAATAAAACTTCGAATCAGAAAAAGGCTGGCTTTTATTGTAAACGGCTGGCTTTGAATAAAAGGTTGGGTAAATGAAAAAAAGAAATTTAAAAAGGTTCCCGCTCCCTCGTCCAGGGGAATTAAGTTGTGATGTGCCAGGTTCAAACCAAGAGGCACATCAAAATTTTTCTATACCTAGTTTTCCCGACAGGTTCTTTCAAGTCCGTTAGTACTCCACAGTTGGTGGTGTATGTTTGTGGCAATGGTTAAAAATTGGAAAACTACAAGAAAAAGCTAGCCACTTTGTAAAAGCAGCTAGACAATAAGCAGCCATGTGATAGCCTCAGGAGCTGACAAAATAATACTTCCTGCGTTGTTTTTAGTCTACTAACAACATATAGCCAGACTGTCGTAGGTGTTTTCTGCAACGACAAGAGGTCATTTCTTAAGTACAAGGTCCTCTTTCGCTGCCCAAAGCCCGATGTCTTGCTTACTCAAGGCTGCTGCCATCAGGTCTGGAAATTTATCTGGCGTACAGGCAAAAACCGGGATGCCAAGATTAGAAAAAAAGTGAGCATTGGCATGATCATAATAAGGTGCACCATCATCGTTTAGAGCCAACAAAACGATCACCTGGACACCGGCTGCTACCAAATCTATTGCTTTCTTCCGCATACCTGTTTCGTCACCTCCTTCATAGAGGTCGGTTATCAGTACGAGGACAGTATCCAGGGGTTTAGTAATGATCTGTTGGCAATAGGTTAGCGCCGCATGAATGTCAGTACCGCCACCCAACTGTACCCCAAAAAGCAAATCAACAGGATCATCTAACTCTTCCGTCAGATCTACAACAGCCGTATCAAACACTACCATTTTTGTTCTGAGAGCGGGGATGGAAGCCATTACAGAACCAAAAATGCCGGAGTATACTACGGAAGTACCCATAGACCCACTCTGATCAAGACATAGCACTACATCTTTCAATGCGCTACGCTTTTTTCCATATCCAATCCGCGTTTCCGGAACAATGGTTTTATATTCTGGCTGGTAGTGCTTCAGGTTCTTCTGAATCGTAACATTCCAGTTGATCTCATTATGTCGCGGTCTGCGGATACGGGCACTGCGGTTCAAACTACCTACAATAGCCTGCTGCGTTGGCTGGGACAACTTCTTCAATAATGCATCCACCACCCTTCTGACAACCTGCCGTGCCGTGTCCTTTGTTTTATCTGGTATCACCCGGCTTAAAGTCATCAGGGTGGCCACCAGGTGAACGTCCGGCTCTACGTTTGCCAACATTTCTTTTTCCAAAAGCATTTGGGTCAGGTTCAAACGCTTTAACGCATCTTGCTGCATTACATGAACTACGGAGGCCGGAAAAAAGGTTCTAATGTCTCCAAGCCATCTGCTTACGTTTGGCGATGATGCACCCAAACCACCTTTTCGGTCGGTATCATAGAGCGCCTCCAGGGTTTTATCGATGAGTAAATCCTGTGGCGATAAAGCATAACCCGTCCCGTCGTTTTGATCGCCACCAAGTATCAGGCGCCATTTCCGAATGATTTCATTGTCACTCATGATCTATTATTGAATCTTGTATCCTAATAACCGGAGTACAATTGGTATTCCTTTTACTCCCCTTTCACGATCGAGCCCAATTTCGTTCGAAAAGCTTGTAGCTGAATCCACGCTGCCAGACGCTGCTTTTTGTCCTAACTTCTTCCTTTCAGGGGACGTGAAACTGGCAAAGGTTCGCCGAAGGAGCGGCAGTAATTGAGTGAATGTTTCCGGGGCAATGCCTGCCACCCACTGGTTTACCAGGTTCCATAAATCATAATCGATGAGGAGAATCGTTCCGCTCCCTTTTAAAAAACCCTCCAGCCATGCAGCATTTCGATCGGGCGGATGCGCCGCAGACATATTGAAACCAAACTGCCTGATGAGATCCTCTCCGCACAAAATTTTGGAATCGGCTAGTAGTCGATTTGAATAACCTGAAATTACTGGTGAAGTGGTTTCATTATAAGCAATAATGCTTAATGTCTGCTGCCACCCTTCGATAATTTCTGCTTTTTGAAGTAGTAATACAGAGGCGTTGATTTCCTGCATCAGATCCATTACAATCTGCGCCGCTTCTTCATTAATATTAACCACTGCATTAGGTAACCCGATACAAATGCGAACAACCATGCTGTTTACGATCAGGAGCACAAGCCCAGAATCGGTCTGGCGCACATTACCATAGCGGCTGACATTTACTAGAGGCGGAGCAGCTTCCATCAATTGCAGAACGTCGTCACTTACTGCGGCCAGGCTATTTATTTGCTCGATGAGGTGTTGAACAGCCTTCCCTAATTCAGAGGGCAGGGCTTCTGCCAAAAGCTTAGAAACATTCAGTAGTGCGTTGGTTTCTGCCGCAAGGTGAATCACATAATTGTTAGCTGCTTCCTCCACTGTATTTCCCCACACGCCTTTCTCAATGATTTCGACAGAGAATGCCGGATCCCATTGCAGGCGCCATTGCTCCTTGAAAGTTCCTTTACCAGAAACATCCGACTGCGTGCCCCACCTGATTCCCAATAGACGTAACCGGTGCAAAAAAACACTTCGTGCTAAATCATTATCCTTACGCAGATCCAGCGTATAATCTTTAAAATCTGGAGAAGGGGCTAGCCGAAGGCTCCTTTGCTGTTTTTCAATATCTACCTGCAGCGGCGGTTTCGGAACAGTAAGCGGCACCTCTCCAATTCTGTGGCTAACGATCAATTCATCCTGGATGAGCTGCAACAGAATACCTTCGCCGTTACACAACACACAGAGCGTCGCTTCATTTAATTCTTCGAGACCTGCCTTCGATAATTGCCGCAAAGACGCTAAGGCCTCTGCC